>JAHBVU010000011.1 GCA_019637315.1 Gemmatimonadales bacterium | reverse complement strand
CAGCACCCAGCTCCCAGCGCGCACCGGAGTCGATCGGTATCGCTACGACCCTGCCAACCCGACACCGTCCGCAGGGACCGAGAACGGTCACATCACCGGGGCGGCGGACACGCGCAGCTCATCAGGGCGAGCGGATGTGCTCGTGTATCAGACGCCGGTGCTGACGGAGTCAGTGACCATGATCGGGCCAATCGAGGCAACGCTGTACGCGTCAACCTCCGCCCGCGACACCGACTGGACCGTACGGCTGGTCGACGTGCATCCCGATGGCTACGCAGCACTGCTGGCGGACGGCGTGATCCGAGCCCGAAACCGCGACCCGGCGCGTGAGGGTCGCTTCACTGCGTCGGCGCTGTCGACCATCATGCCGGACAGCACCTATCAGTACACGATTCGTTTCTGGCGGGGCGTGGCCAACGTGTTCAAACCCGGGCATCGGATCCGGGTGGAGATTTCCAGCAGCTGGTATCCGTACTATCTCCGAAACCTGAACAGCGGGGCGGACAACGTCGGGCTGGTACGCGAAGATGAGGCAGTCGTGGCCGACCAGCAGATCAGCCATGGAGGGCGATACACGTCGCACTTGACCCTCCCGATCATTCCGAATCAGACGCGCTAGCGGCATCTGACATCGGTGGTGCCGCCGGAAACCTGGCCGGCGGCTCGTCCGTCTGGCGCAGTATCTCGCCGCTGACGTTCGCCCGCCGCCACTATCTTGAGGCCGGGCCAGTTGCCGGTATAGTGTTCCACGCCCTGGGCCAACCCAACCAACGACGAACCTACGTGACCCGACGAATCGATATTCGCCTGCTCCTGCTGACGAGCGCTCTTGCCGCAGGCCTGCCTGCGCTGGCGGTCGCTCAAGCCTCGCCCAAGTCTGCCCGTGCCGTCCGGCTCACCGGCTCGGCACCCCATATCGACGGCGATCTGCGCGACCCTGTCTGGGAATCCGCCGCGCCGATCGGCGACTTCGTCGAGAAGATCCCCGTCGAAGGCGCCGAGCCCAGCCTCCGAACCGAGGTCCGGATCCTGTTCGACGAGGATGCGATCTACGTCGGCGCCCGACTCTTCCGGCCCGACCCGCACAACATTCCTGTCGCCGTGACTCGACGGGATGCAGCCAGCAACGCCGAGTCGCTCGTGCTGTCGTTCGACACCTATCTCGACCGGAGGACCTCGTACAGCTTCGCGATCTCGTCGGGCGGGGTGCGCAGCGACTACTATCACGGCCAGGACCTCCAGACCAATCGCCAGTATGAGTTCGACCCGATCTGGACCGCCAAAGCTCGGGTCGACAGCCTCGGTTGGACGGCCGAGATGCGGATTCCGTTCTCACAGCTGCGGTTCAGCGCACGCGCCGAGCAGGTCTGGGGACTCCAGATTCAGCGCCTCATTCCCGATCGCAACATGGATCTGTACTGGGTGCTGATTCCGCGGGCCAACGAGATGTCGGGCTGGGCCTCCTTCTTCGGGCAACTGACCGGGATCGAGGGCATCCGAGGCGGACGCGGCATCGAAGTCGTGCCCTACACCGCCGGCGACCTGACCTTGCGCGGCAACCGAGATCCGCGCAATCCATTCGATCAGGCCTTCATCGGCCGGGCAGGCGCCGACATCAAAGCCGGGCTGGGCGCCAGCCTGACGCTCGACGCCACCGTCAACCCCGACTTCGGTCAGGTCGAAGCCGACCCTGCCGAGGTGAACCTCACCGCCTTCGAAACCGTCTTCGAGGAGAAGCGGCCCTTCTTCATCGAGGGGCATGAAATCCTGACCGGTCGCGCTCAGAGCTACCTCGGCCGGCCGACCTATTTCTATACGCGCCGGATCGGCGCGAGCCCTCGCGGCGCCATTGGCGGCGATTTCGTCGACCAGCCCCGCAACAGCACAATCCTCGGCGCCACCAAGGTGACCGGCCGGCTGCCATCGGGGCTCTCGATCGGGATGCTGACCTCTGTGACCGCGCGCGAGTCGGGTCGCGGCTACGATACGGCCACCGGGGCGTATTCTCGCGCGGCCGTCGAACCAGGCACCGGCTACGGGGTGCTCCGGCTTCAGCAGGAGGTGGGACGGAGCCGCTCGACGTTAGGCATGGTCCTGACCGGCGTACGACGCGACCTGGGCGAGACTGGCGGGCTCGACACCCTGCTGAGCCGCGACGCGGTTACCGGCGGGGTCGACTGGCGGCTTCGGTTCGAGCAGGGCAAGTACGAGATCACCGGCTGGGCCGGCTTCAGCCGCGTCGCCGGCGATGCCGCGAGCATCGACCGGGTCCAGCGGGCCAGCGCGCACTACTTCCAACGGCCCGACGCCGACTATCTGAACTACGACGCGCTGCGCCGCTCGCTCTCGGGCTACACTGCCTCGGTGCGCGCCGATAAGAACGCCGGCCGGCATACGCTCTGGGGCATTCAGGCCGGGGTACGATCGCCAGGGTTCGAGATCAACGATATCGGGCAGATGGCGCGCGCAGACGTCATCGACTTCAACGCCGACATCCAACTGCGAGACACCAAGCCCAACCGCTACTTCCGGTTTTTCAACATCGGGCACGCGGTCGTGGGTCAGTGGGACTTCGGAATGGAGCGGCAGTTGCTGCGCGCCAGCCAGAACACCAGCTTCGTCTTCAACAACTTCTGGAGCACCTCGTTCCGAGTCACCTACGCGCACCACGCGATGAGCAACACCCTGACCCGCGGCGGACCGTATATGGAGACGCCGCATAGCTGGACCTTCCAGGCATCGCTGGCCGGGAACTCGTCAGCCAAGACAACCTGGTCCACGTCGGCGGCCCGCCAGCACGATGGGCTGGGCGGTACGGGGTGGAGCCTCAACGCCACCATCCGGACTCGGCCCACTGCCCGGTGGGAGGCGTCGGTCACGCCCCGCTACGCCCGGCTGACCAATCCCCGACAGTACATCGGCCGCGCGGCCGGGGGCAGCGCCAGCACCTATGGCTCTCGCTACCTATTCTCGTTCATCGACCAGAGCACGATTGCCGCGCAGTTCCGGCTCAACTATGCCTTTACCCCGAACCTGACGATCCAGGGCTACGCCGAGCCGTTTGCGTCGAGCGGGCGGTACTATGGATTCGGCGAGTTGGCCGCGGCCCGGACCTCCGATCTGCGCACCTACGGATCAGCCGCCGGTACCGCTATCTCGACCGACGCGAACGGGCGCTATACCGTAACCGACGGCGGCGCGACGTTCGCATTCTCGAGACCGGACTTCAACGTCTTGTCCTTCCGTTCGAACCTGGTCATCCGCTGGGAATGGATGGCGGGCAGCACCTTCTTCCTGATCTGGCAGCAGAGCCGCGGCAATACCCTCAACGCCGGCGACTACGTTCGTGTCGGCTCGCTCTGGGATGCGGTCAACGCGCCAGGAGACAACTTCCTCGCCGCCAAGCTGAGCTATTGGTTCAAGGTGTAGCCCCCAAAAAGCGATGGCCCGGGTCGACCACCCCCGGGCCATGCGTCCAGCTGGCTCCCGAAACATCAGTTCCGATCCGGCAGCAACAGCGCCGACAGGGGCGCTCCACCGCCCTGCGCTTCGACGGCAATGGCAGTGCGAACCTGTCCAGCGGCCAGCGTCAACGTGCCGGTGTCGATCGCAACCGTCTTGGTACCGGCGGGGGTGATGCGGACCCGGTAGCTGCCTGCCGCAACTTCCAGGTAGTTGCTGGCACCCTTGAACGGCACACCGGTCAAGGTCGGCGACAGCGTGGCGATGTCCGCTCCAGGTGCGGTCACGTAGATATCAACGGACCCCACGTTCGGTGCGCCATGCACCAGCCGGAGCTTGATGTTGCCCGCGGCAGGCGCCGCGAGGTTGTCGGTCAGCACCAACGGCTCGATGCTGGCGAGCAGGTTGGTGGCGATGATGGTGTAGGCCCCGCCGGCCGCCACCGCCGGGTTGGCGTTGATGACCGAGGTGGTCGTGTTCGCCGCGTTGACCCTGACGTTCCGGGTGCCTGCGGGCACTTCGAGATACCCCGAAAACTGTCTGTAGGCAACGTTGCTCAGCACCCGCGTGCCATCGACGAGCACGTCAACAGCGGGGGCATTCGGTGAACCATGCACCACCCGGACCTGCGCGGTCGCATCGGGGCCCGTGGTCGAGTCACTGTCACATCCCGCCAACAGGGCGGTTGCCGCCAGAGCGGCCATTCCATAGCCAGTCAGTCTGAACATTGGTACTGCTCTCCTCATTCTGAGTTTCGTTCAAGCACGCCGCCCTGCGCGACCGTGCGAATGCGATGCGGTCGCGCCGCTCGCGTGCCGTACCGTTGATTACGCCTGCGGTGGCAGAACCACTGCATCGATCACATGAATGACGCCGTTGCTGGCCATGACGTCGGCCGCAGCAACGTTGGCGCGCTGCTCACCAACCTGGACACCATTCGCACCGAGGCGAATCCGCAGCGTCGACCCCTGCACCGTCTTGAGGGTCACGTTGCCGTCCTTGTCGGCCCGGGCCTTGAGGTCCTTAGCCGTGAGCGCACCCGCGACGACGTGGTAGGTCAGAATGCCCGTGAGCTTGGTCTTGTCTTTGAGCAGGCCCGGGACGGTACCCTCGGGCAGCTTGCCGAACGCGGCATCCGTCGGCGCGAAGACGGTAAAGGGACCTTTGCCCGACAAGGTCGGAATCAGATCAGCCGCCTGCAGTGCAGCGGCCAGCGTCTTGAACTGCCCCGCAGCAACGGCGGTTTCGACGATGGTGCCCGGGGCGGCCGACTGGGCCAGGGCGGACCCGGAGATGGTTGCGCCCAGTACCAGAAGGGCGGCGGTCGAGAGGCTCAGCTTGCTCATGACAGAACTCCTGTAGAAGATTGTTTGTACAACTCACGTCTAACAATCTCTAACAATAGTTCAACTTTGTCAAGGCTTTGTCTATGTATTTATCTTGACACAACTTATACAAGTGTATAGAATGGAATCATGTCTACCCCAACAGCCGACCCGAGGGATATCCCGCGTCACCCGGTCAGGGTCGCGGCCCAGAAAACCGGGCTGTCGAGCCACGTGCTGCGAGCCTGGGAACGGCGCTACGGAGTCGTGGCGCCAACCAGGACAGAGGGTGGGCAACGGCTCTACTCCGACGCCGACATCGAACGCCTGACCCTGCTCAGTACCCTCGCCTCGCGCGGCGGCGCCATCGGCCAGCTGGCCGACCTGCCGACCGCCGAGTTGACCCGATTGAGCCGGGAAGACATGGTGGCGGCACCGACCCCGGAGGTTCAGGACACCGCACGGTGGCGGGAGCTGGCATTCCACGCGATCGAAGCAATGGACGGGTCGCGACTGCGCCGGGAGCTGAGCCGCGGCGTCATGGCACTCGGCGTGACGGCATTCCTCGAAGAGGTCGCCGACCCGCTGTTACGGGAATGGGGCACGCTGGCACGAGGGGCGCCCTCAGCATCGCGCAGGAGCACCTCGGTACGGTGGTGGTGCGAGAGGTGCTCGGCTGTCCGCGAGTCGGCCGAGACGTCGGACTCTGCGCCGAGACTCGTCGTGGCAACCCTGGTCAACCAGCTGCACGAAGGCGGCGCCCTGCTTGCCGCCGCCGCCGCCGCCGCGGAAGGGTGGCGAGTGACCTATCTCGGCACCAATCTCCCGAGCGCCGACATTGCCGCAACCGCCGTTCGCACCGGCGCCCGTGCCGTCGCCGTCAGCGTGATCTTTCCCGCCGACGACCCGGCCGTGCCCGGCTACTTCGCGACCTTGCGACAGGGCTTGCCGGCGCACGTCGCCCTGCTCGTCGGGGGCAGCGCGACGGCGTCATACAGCGACGCCATCGATGCCGCCGAGGGAGAGATCGTCAGCGACCTGCCGGGGCTGCGCAGCCTGCTGCGAGAACTCGCCCGCCCCTGACCCCGGCCCTGGCCCTGGCCTGCTCTCCTTGACGGGATAGGAGAAGGCTGTCATTGTTCTCCTATGCAACTTAGGAGAACGGCATGACCCGCCAAGCCGACCTGCTTCCCGGCAATCTCGATCTCGTCATCCTCAAAGCGGTCTCGCTCGGCGAGGTGCACGGTTACGGCGTGCTGCTCCGGATCGAGGCCATCTCCAGGGGAGCGATTCTGGTGCAGCAGGGCGCTCTGTACCCGGCGCTCTACCGCCTGGAGCATCAGGGCCTGCTCGCGAGTACGTGGGGCACCTCGGAGAACAACCGCCGCGCCAAGTACTACCGGCTGACCCCACTCGGTCGCCGGCAGTTCGAAGCGGAGAAGGCAAGCTGGGGCCGGCTGGCCGACGCGATTGCCTTGTCGCTTGCTGCCACACCGCAGGAGGTGTGAGGTGACGGGTCGCCCCAGCATCGCGGGCCTGACAGCTCGGATTCGCTCGCTCGTGCGCGGCTGGCTGCGCCGAAACGAGGTCGAAGCCGAGATGCGCGAAGAATTTCAGCATCACATCGCGATGCGCACCGAGCACCTGCAACGTCAGGGGCTCAACCCCACCGCCGCCGCACGGCAAGCGCGGGTCGAGTTCGGGCACCAGGACTCGCACCGAGAAGAGGCACGAGCGTCACGCGGCCTTCGACTCCTCGACGAAGCCCGTTTCTCCTGGCTCGACATCAAGCTCGGCGCTCGGATGGTTGCTCGCCATCCGATGCTCAGCCTCGCGGCGATCTTTGCCCTGGCGGTGGGCATTCCCATCGGCATCGCGCCGAGCCATGTCGCCAATGCGCTCGAGGCGCCGCTTCCGGGAGACCCGGCCCACCGAATCCGCGCCATCCGAACCTGGGATCCGGTCGCATCGAGGGTCCACTCGACGCTCTATGAGGAGTTCGCCTTCTACACCCGCGAGCTCAGGAGCTTCAGCACGCTGGCCGCGTTCCGGACCTCCTCGTACAGCGTGGGGTCCGACGATGGCCGAGCCGCCCCGGTGGCTGGTGCTGAGCTGACGGGAGGAGGTTTTGCGGTGCTTCGCGCCGCGCCACACCTCGGTCGGACCCTCACCACGGCCGACGACGAGTACGGCGCACCGGCCGTGGCCGTGCTGGGCTATCACCTCTGGCAATCACGATTCGGCGGGGATCCTGGCGTCGTGGGTCGGCCAGTTCGAGTCGGCGGCACCGTGCGCACCGTTGTCGGTGTCATGCAGGAAGGCTTCCGATTTCCGAACGACGAGCAGATCTGGCTACCGATGACCGCGGCAAACGGTAGCCCGGCAGCCCGGAGCGCCCGGGTGCAACTCGTCGGCCGCCTCGCCGACGGCATCTCGGCCGAACAGGCGCAAGCGGAGCTGGCGGCCATCGGGCCACCGCCGCTCACTGATCCAGTCGAGGGACGGCGTCAGCTGCGACCTGAAGTTGTGCCGTTCGGCCTGCTCTACATGGGCCTCCCGCGCAACGGACTCGACAGCATGCCGGAGTACTGGCTGGTGCAGGCGCTCAGCCTGGCGCTCCTGCTGGTCGCATGCGGCAACGTCGCCATGCTCATCTTTGCCCGCACGGTTACCCGCTTCAAAGAGATGGCCATCCGCACCGCGCTCGGGGCCAGCCAGGCAAGGATCGTGAGCCAGGTCTTCGTCGAGACCCTGGTGCTGGCGGTCATCGCGGCAGGGGCAGGTGTCCTCACGATCGACTGGATCATCCGGCATCTGAACCTTGCGGCGCTCGCCGGAGCAACGGCCCTGCCCTACTGGCTGTCACTCAACGTCACGGGCAAAGCCATGTTGCAGGCCGTGGCCCTCGCGGCAGCCTGCGCCACGGTTGCCGGAGTCGTACCGGCTCTTCGGATCACGGGCCGCGCGGCGCGCGAGCGGGGGGCTGATCAGTCACCTTCGCGGTTCGGGGGGCTTACCTCCGCCCTGGTCGTCGGAGACATTGCGGTCTCGGTCGCGGTCGTCGGACTGGCGCTGGCCATGGCCGACCGCGCAACCGACCTGAAACAGGACGATCGCGCGGCAGGCATTCCAGCCGCGGAGTACCTCGCCGTCGAGCTCCGCCTGCCCGACGATGGGCAGCTGGCAGGCGGAGGACCGGCGCAGCAACTCTTCGCCGATCGCCTTGCAACCGTCCAGCGCGAGCTGGTCGCGGCACTCGAACGGCAACCCGGGGTCATCGGTGTGGCAGTCGCCGATGCGCTGCCTCGGATGGACCAGCGGGCCCGCCCATACCGAATCGAAGGGCGAGACCAGTCTGCCGATGCACGGCCGCGCTGGGTCAGCACTGCACGGGTCGACATCGGCTTTCTCGCGGCGCTGGGGCAATCAGTCGTCGCGGGTCGAGACTTCACGGTGAGTGACATCGCGGACGCGCGACCGGTCGTGATCGTCAACACGGCCTTCGCGGCGCGCGAGTTCGGGAGCGAAGACCCCCTGGGTCGACAGATCAGTTTCGTGAGCTCCGACGATGGCCAGCCCGTATGGCACGAGATTGTCGGGGTGGTTCCACACCTCGGCATCAACATGATCAACCCCGAGAAGGGAGCCGCCGTTTACGTACCAACCGCACCAGGGCTGCTCAATCCAATGCATCTTGCGATTCATGCCGGGCCGACGCCGGATCGGCTGGTGCCCGCGCTTCCTGCGCTGGTAGCATCGGTCGACCCGACCCTGGCAATGGGAGCGCCCGTCGTGCTGAGTGAGCTGCGCCAGAGCGACTGGTACCTCGTCATGGCTGTCGCAGGCGGGCTCCTGGTACTGGTCGGTGTACTGGTGACACTCGCCGCGTCGGGGCTCTACGCGATGCTCTCCCTCGCGGTGTCCGAGCGCACGCGCGAGATCGGCATTCGCTCGGCTCTGGGATCATCGGCCGGTGCGCTGGTCAGGACGATTCTGCGCCGCTCCCTGGTGCAGATCGGCGCCGGAGCGTTGATCGGCCTGCCGTTTGCTGCGCGGTTCGTCTTCGAGCTCCGGGGTGGCGCCGACGGGACGGCCTCAGCCGCAGGGTCACTCTTGTCGGCAATCGGCCTGGCTGGCATCATTGTGCTCATCGTAGGATTGATTGCCTGTCTGGTCCCGACCCGACGCGTGCTGGCCATCGAGGCGAGCGAGGCGATGCGAGCCGAGGGCTGATCGGCAGATTCGACATCAAAGTCTGTGCGGCGTCAGCGGTGTGGTCGGGACTCAAGCTGGTAGTCCGGAAGGGGTTGCGAGGAAAGCGCAGCTGACGCCAGCAGGGGACGTGTAGATTTCGCCGACTCGCGGGACGCGTGACGACCCCTTCTGGAGCCATCATGTTCTCCTATCCGCATACGATCGACAACGGACTCGGCGAAAGAATCACCTTTCTGCGCCGGGTCGCGACGCCGGAGGGCGAGGCGCTCGAGGTCAAGAGCGCCGTTCAGCCCGGCATCGGCCCGCCCATGCATACGCACCTGCTCCAGGAAGAAGCCTTCACCGTGGACAGCGGACGCGTCGGCTACCAGCGCAAGGGCGAGGAGGCGCGGTTTGCCGGGCCAGGCGAAGCCGTCGTCTTTCGCGCCGGCGAATCACACCGATTCTGGAATGCGGGACCGGACGAGTTGCGGTGCACCGGGTACATTCGCCCCCCGGACAACATCGAGTTCTTCCTCGGCGCGCTGTTCAACGCCCAGAGAGCATCAGGCAGCACTCGACCCGACCCGTTCGATGCCGCATTCCTGATTTCGCGGTATCGGAGCGAGTTCTCGATGGACGAGATACCGGCCCTGGTGCAACGCCTGCTGTTCCCTGGCCTGGTGCTGCTCGGCTACGCGCTTGGAAAATATCGAAAGTTTGCCGACGCCCCGCCGCCGGTGAACCGCCGACCAGCCTGAATACCCATGAGTCAGCTGGAGACAATGATGCCCGTACCAAGTGAGAGGGTCGACGCCTTCGTCAGCCGGGCATCGTCCTGGCAGGGAGAAATCAGAAGACTGCGGGCCATCCTCCTTGGCACGGGTTTGAACGAAGAGCTGAAGTGGGGCAAACCGTGCTACACGTTCGGAGGAAAGAACATCGCCATCATTCAGCCGTTCAAGGCGCACTGTGCACTGATGTTCTTCAAGGGCGCGCTCCTCGAGGACACCCATGGCTTGCTTCGGAGCCAGGGCGAGAATACCCAGTCGGCGATGCGGCTCGAGTTTACCGGCGAAGCGTCGATCAAGCAGTCGGTCATTGCCTCCTACGTGAAACAGGCCATCGGGGTGGAACAGCGCGGCGAGACGGTCGCGTTCCCGGCAAAACAGACTCTCGATCTGCCGGTCGAGCTCGACCGAATCCTGGCGGATAACCGCAAGCTGGCCAAAGCATTCGAGGCGCTGACCCCCGGACGGCGCCGGGCCTACGTGCTTCACTTTGCCAGCGCCAAGCAGGCCGCGACCCGGCTGACCCGAATCAAGAAAGCCGTGCCCGCTATTCTCGCCGGCAAAGGGATACACGACCGCTAGCCGCCTTCGCCAATCGATCGTTCCCAACCCTCATCGATCGCGGTGCCGTTCTCTCTCGGGGGCAAACCTGGGCGCGTTCGAATCCGGCACCGTGTAGGCCGAGGCGGCGCCATGACGATAGACCAGCTCACCCCCGGAGTGCCCGACCTGATATCCCGCAACGGTCAGGGCCAAGGTCGCCACCAACCCCAGACCTCGAGCGATAGAACCGACCCGCCCTCCGGCCAGGCCGACGACCATGATCGTGAGAACACCCAGCGATCCGACCAGGAAGCGATCGGCCGCCGCCTCGTGGGTTTCGAGCGGAGCCTCCGCCACGACCGTTTCGACGCGCTCCTCCTGGTCCTCACCAGTTTCGGTTGCTGCCCAGGCGGACAGCGACAGCGCTGCTGCCAAGGCGACGGGTGCCGCCCAGGCCCGCCGAGCTCCCGTCCCCCGGCGAATGGCCCACAGTGCAATGCCCGCGACGATCGGTAGCAGGACCGCAAATACGATCGGAAAATGAACTACGGCCGGGTGGAGCGGATCGGGAACCATGGTGCCTCCGTGTGATGGTCGAACCAGCGGCCTGACGTGATCACGTTGGACAGCCGAGCGGCGGCGCGCAATCCGACAGGTGCCGGAGGGGCTCCTCCCAGCCAGATTTAGGAGGTATCCGACATCTGGCGGAGGGCACCGTGGCCGATGAGACCGAGGCGAAACTGCGATTACCCCTGATCGGGCTGCTCCTCGCCATTGCGGTGGGGGGTGCGGTGGACGTCGTTCTCGACGCCCCAACGACCTGGCGTTCGCTTCACCTGCTCTACGAGCTGGGACTGATCATCGCCGCGTTGGCGATGGCCTCCTACCTCTGGTTCAGATGGCGAGCAGCGGAGCGACGGACGGTTACGCTGGAGCGGGAGATCGGCCAGCGCCAGGCAGAGCGGGATGCCTGGAAGGCCAACGCGGAGGCAGCGCTGGAAGGCATGGCGCACGCCATCAGTCTCCAGCTGGCGGCGTGGCAACTAACCCCTGCAGAGCGCGACGTCATCGGCCAGTTACTGCGGGGCCGGAGCCACAAAGAAATTGCCGCCGCCACAGGACGAAGCGACCGGACGGTACGACAGCATGCCGCGGCAGCGTATCGAAAGGCGGGCCTCTCCGGCCGAGCAGAGATGGCGGCGTACTTCCTGCGAGATCTGCCCCTCGAGGCGGCGGCAGCGCCTGCACCAGCAACCGCCGCTCCGGATTCAACTTCGATCAGCCGCCCAGCGGCGTCGAGACCCCTAACTTGAAGCCGTCCGGATCGCGGAACTGAAACATCCGGGCACCCCAGGGACGGTCGGCCGGCTCATCGATCAGGGTGCCGCCAGCAGTCTTGATCCGTTCGGCCGCGGCGTCGACATCGGCTGGGGACTTGACGTTGATCTGGAGGTAAAAGCCCTGGCCCTTGATCCGATCCCAACCGAGGGCGCCGTCGTCCTGATTGAGGACGATCCGAATATCACCCGCCACGATGACCGCGCCGACCAGCTTACCGTCGCTCTCGAAGGGAAAGGCCACAGTAAACCCGAGGGCCTGTTCGTACCAGCGAATCGAGGCGGCAACATCCTTACAGGTGATCGAGCAGCCAAGGGTAGTGGCATTCAGGGCGGACATCGAAACTCCAGGTTGAGGAAGGGTCCGCAAAGATAGCCCGCCGCGAGGAAACGGCGAGTCGGAGACGCCGCGGCGGAGAAGCGCGTGGCGACTGCAAACCGGCTGGTGAGCCAAGGACCGTGATGGTAGGTTCGATGGTCCCGACCAGCCGTGCCAACCCGACCAGACCACCGGCTCATCGGAACGAGCCGATCCACCTCAGCTCGCGACCGGACCACCGGTACGCACCCACGATGGCGACGAACAAGACCCAGCCAACCGAGGCCAGCATCGAGGACTATCTCGAAGCAAGAGGAAGCGAGGAGCAGCGTGCGGATTGCCGCGCACTGATGGCAATCCTCCAACGCGTCACGAAACAGAAGCCCAAGATGTGGGGGCCGAGTATCGTCGGCTACGGCTCGTACCGGTACACTTACGATAGCGGTCGGTCTGGCGAGGCCTGCCTCGCCGGCTTTGCCATCCGCGGCAAGGAACTAGTGGTGTATGTGTTCGCCGAGAGCGAGGCGCAACGCGCGCTGCTGGCCAAGCTTGGCAAGCACCGGATCGGCAAGTCGTGCCTCTACTTCAAACGTCTGTCGGACCTCGACAGCTCCGTACTGGAGGCGATCGTCGCGGGTTCGGTGGCTGAGATCAAGCGGCAGTACGGATGACGCCCTGCGCGTTCTGTGACATCGTCGCGGGGCGGCAAGCGGCGACCCTCATAGCCGCTGATCGCGACACGGTCGCGTTCCTCGACCTCCGGCAGTTCCACCCTGGCCACGTGCTGGTCGTGCCGCGGGACCATGTCGCGGACATCCGGGGGGTCAGTGACGATCTTGCAGCCGCGATCATGCTCACTGTCGCCCGGATGGCACGCGCGGTGAGCGCCGTTTTTCCGAACGACGGCCTCTCGGTCTGGCATTCGGCGGGTCCTGGCGCCGGTCAGGAAGTGCCCCACCTGCACTTCCACGTGCACCCCCGCATCGCCGGCGACGAGCTGCTCCGGATCTATCCAGCACCACCCAACCACCCCGAGCGAGCAGAGCTCGACGCCTGGGGGCATCGTTTGCGGCGCGCGATCGAGCAGTCCACCTCCCGATAGCGCCGAACGCGGGTCACCCAGGATCACACCTCTGGCCGGATGATCTGCCCCGGTCCATCTTTATCTGACAGCGTGCCCCTCACGGCACCGTCGAGCCAAGACCCTTGAACAATCAGAGAGCCGAGATGCCTACAGGATCACGAGCGGGAGCGTGTCTGGGAGCAATGCTATGCGGTGTGCTGATCGCGGCGCCCGCGACGGCGCAGCGAACAAGCAGCACCGCCAGCCCGGCCAAAGTGTTGACCGCCGCACAGCTTCGCGCCCTGGACAGCCACATCGAACAGGTCCGGCAGCAGTGGAGTATCCCCGGGCTGTCCATCGCAATCGTACAGGGTGACTCTGTCGTCTTTGCCAAGGGATACGGCGTCAAGGAAGTCGGCAAAACCGATCCGGTTGACGACCGAACCCTCTTCTCGATCGGGTCGAGCGGCAAATCGATGACCGCTGCCGCGACCGCGATGCTGGTCGATGAAGGCAAGATGCGGTTCGATGCCCCGGTCTGGACTTACCTGCCGGACTTCCGGGTCGAGGATCCTTTCGTGAGCCGGTACGCCACGATTCGCGACCTGCTGGCACACCGCACCGGGGTCGAGAACTCCACCGGCGCCTGGTATGGCTCACCGCTGAGTCGAGCGCAGCTGATCAAGCAGCGGTTCCGCTACCTCAAACAAAGCTTCGATTTCCGAAGCCGAATGCTCTACAACAACCTGATGCTGATGGCGGCGGGTGAAGCCGCAGCAGCCACGGCAGGATTGTCGTTCGAGGATCTGCTCGACCAGCGTCTCTTCAAGCCACTCGAGATGCGTTCGACCGTGGTGAGCATCGTGCAGGTTCCGCCCGGCAGCAACATCGTGACACCCCATCGGGTGATCGACGGCGCGCCGGTTCCGATACCGCACCGGAACACCCAGAACATCGGCGGAGCAGGCGGATACTACTCGAGTGCCCGCGACATGGCGCAGTATCTCCGCTTGCAGCTGGGCAACGGGGTCTATCGAGGCAAGCGGCTGATCTCGGAAGCATCGATGGCAGAGATGCGCACCGTCAGCATCCCCGCCCGAACGCCCGTCGTCCTGTCCGACAGCGGCACCACGTCGCTCGGCTACGGCCTGGGCTGGTTCCTCGAGTACTATCGCGGCTACCGCTCGATCGACCACGGTGGAGCGATCGACGGGATGCTGGCCGCGATGACGGTGTTGCCCGAAGCGGGGATCGGCGTCGTCGTGCTGACCAACCGCGATGGCCACGCCATGCACACGGCGCTGGTTCAGCGCATCTTCGACATCGCGCTCGGCCTCCCGGAGCGCGACTGGAACGGCATGGCATTGGCACGGATGACGCGCGCCCAGAACGCGCAAGGTGAGCAGGCGGCCGCGCCAACGGGGGCACCTCCGTCTCTTCCGGTGGCCGAATACGCTGGCACCTACGCCGATTCGCTGAACGGACCCGTTCGAGTCACCTTCGAGGCCGGGACCCTGCGTCTTGCCTGGGACAATCGCCCCGGGTTCTCGGCCCGGCTGACGCCGTTCCGATTCAACACCTTCCGGATCGTCGACTGGGAAAGCGCCGGCGTGCTCGCGCCGCTGGCTTCGCTGGCCACGTTTCAGCTCGATCCGTCAGGCAAGCCGTCCAGCCTCGAAATCAACAACCTGGGCAGCTTCGGCGTCGTGCGCGAGCGCGGCGGGCGGAGCGGTCCAGCGGGCAACTGACCCGGTCCGCGCAGAACTAGCGTTGGCCCACCCCGCCTGGCAGATGGCGTCAGACGGGTGGGCCAACATCCTCGTCCTCACCAACCGACGCCGGCAAGGCCCGCTCCGCCCCGCGCCGCGCCAGCGCGAGCGACCCTCCCGCAGACGCAGCGCCGGCCGTCCCAAATACGACGGAGAGACCCAGAAAGTCGGCCGCCGACCCGGAGACCAGCGCCATAGCGCCGGACAGCGCCATCCCGCCCACGGCCCCCCACGCGGCAAAACGGGGCACCGACATCTGATCGAACCGGCGGTGCCGCTCGACCATCGCGAGGATCCCGGAGAAGGCAGCTCCCGCGATGAAACCCAGAAAGCCGAAGAACAGGGGAAACGGCACGTCTGCAGCGTCGAGGCCGATAATCGCCAGCAGAATCATCCCGGCTCCGAACCAGGCAGCCGCCCACGCCAGCCCCACGCCGATCGCCCCCCTCAGCCGCCGTACCCAGTTGCCTCTCATCCTGCCACCGTCCCCTTGATCGCCCTCTGGAAACCGATCAGCGCCCCTGCAGAATCCACTTTATAGTACAAAGTAGATTCTGATATGCAAGTCCCCCTTTGGCCCGCACGGCATTGGGGACGCTTGCACCATCGCCAAGCGGACCGCACCTTAGACCATCATCTGAGAGCGGGGCCGTTCGACGAGCGAGGATCCGTCATGTACGTACGCCACTACTTCGTCGCGATCAGCCTCACGCTGCTGCTCCTCTCCATCGTCGCGTTCTCCGACAACCTCTTCACCGACATCCATCAGGACAGCAACCGCGATCCCAAGTTCGTCGTTCACGGCATCTTCTGGTTGGCCTGGTTCAGCCTGTTCTTCGTTCAGAGCAAGCTGATCGGCAGCGGCAACCGTGCGCTGCACCGCAAGCTCGGCATAGCTACCGCGCTGGTGGGGCTTGGAGTCTTGATCAGCACGGTGTACGTCTTCGCTGCCGTCTTTACCAGCTGGCGCGAGATGCCCTACTTCGTCAAGGCCAATCGATTCCTGATGACGGGCTTCACGATCCTCGTCGTGGCAGCTCTGGTCAAACGGGGCACGCCGGCCTTGCACAAGCGGTTCATGCTGTTGGCCAACCTTTACATTCTGCAGCCAATCATCGATCGGGTGGCCGGCCATCTCGACTTCGAGACACTGATCTTCTCACCCGTGCTCTGGAACCTGCTGTTCGGCTCGATGTTCTACTACGACTACCTGACCCTGCGCCGGATTCACCCGGTTACCTGGATCGGATTCGTGGTGTTCTGGCTGCTCTGGGCGGCGGCGGCTGCTCTGTAGCAGCCGGATCGGTTCAGGTTCACTCTGCGATGGACTTTCCGCCGTTCCCGGCGCGCCTCGAACCGGTCGAGACACCGTATCCCAGGCTCAGAACCGGGTAGTAGGTCTTGACCCGCTACCGAGAACCGGGAGGGGGGTGCGCCGGGCGCCCGACCCGCCTAGCATTCGTGCCTGAACCTCTGCGACCGGTTACTCCGACGATGTCCCGGCTGTTCGCCACCCTGCTCCTGCTCCTCGGCGCCACCCCCCTGATCGGCCAAACCGTGACGGTTCGGGTTCGGAGCGACACCGGCCCAATTCCAGGCGCCCTGGTGCGCCTGCTCGATCCGACCGGCGCCGTCCGCACGAGACTGCTGGCCGACGAACGGGGCAACGCCCGGCTCACGCTACCAGCCGGAAGGTTCAGTGTAAGGGTGGACGGGATCGGATACGCCACCCGCCTGATCGAGGGCGTCAGCGCATCGGGCGCGTCGACGCTCGATGTCGTGCTCGAACGCAAACCGTTCGTGATCGATGAGCTTGCCGTCCGCGGCGACGAGTCCGGATGCCAAGTCGATCCGAAGGCAGGCACAGCCGCGGCCGAGATCTGGGGGGAAGCGCGCAAGAACCTGGAACTGGTGCTGGCCGGCCGCCACCACCGCCCTACTCCGCTCGAGATCACACGTTTTACCCGCCACCTGAGCGACCGGGAAGTGATAACGCGCGAGCAGACGACCCGCGATCGGGGCTACTTCGTCCAGCCGTTTAGCTCCGTCAGCAGCGAGATCCTGCTGAGCGACGGCTTTGTACAGAGCGTGAACGACGAAACGGTCTACTACGCCCCGGATGCGGCGCTCTTCCTGTCCGACGCGTTTGCCGGCGTCTACTGTTTCAGGGCGGTGTTGCCGCCACGTCCGAAACGCGGCGAGCCGCCCTCCCCTCTGGTGGGCATCGCGTTCGAACCGCAGCGGATCGTCAAGCCGAGCATTGCCGGTACGGTGTGGCTCGACAGCCGATCCGGCTATGTCACCTCGCTGACGTACAACTACCTGGGCATCCCAATGCCCCACGGCGCCGAACGGCGGGCCGGCGGCCGCCTCACCTTCCGGCGGGCCGCGCACGGTCTCATCATCGTGGAAGAATGGGCCATCCGGATGCCGCGGCTGGCGTCCACTGTCGGCGCGGGCGGCTCGAGCCGCCTGTCACTGCTGGGCTTCCTGGAGGTGGGTGCCCGGATTTCCGAGCCAACCGATCGGCCGCGGCGTGACGCAATCATCACCGGCCGCCTCTTCGATTCGACCTCGGGTCGGCCCCTTGCCGGTGCGCAGATAGCGATCGGTGACGGGGCTGCGCAAACGAGCAGCGACGACAACGGACGGTTCACGATTCGCGCCGAGCAGTCTGGCGACTATGCACTGCAGGTCCGACACCCGCGCATCGAGCTGCTCGGCCTGCCGGTTCTGGAACAGACAGTGACCGCCCGCGCGGGAGACACCACCCGGGTCGTTCCGCAGCTGCCAAACCGGCTTGCCGTGATTGCCGCGGCGTGCCCGGCGGCAGCCAGCGACACCACGACCAGTCTCTTCGCGGGACGAATCGTCGATGGGAATGGAGCCGGGCGCGCAGGAGTCCCGCTGACGGCCCGCTGGCAGGACCTCCGCAAATCGGGCTCCGCACTGCTGGTAACTGATCGGGAGGCCAGGCTCGAGTCCGACACCCTGGGCATCGTGCGGCTTTGCGGGCTGCCGACCAACCGAGCTGCCGAGCTGTTCGTCACGCCCCCCGGTCACACCCCTGTGCGGCTGTACCAGCTGCCGCCGGAGCGACCCCGGCTCTCGTTGATCGATCGCATCACGACGCCCTAGAGGAGTTTGGCCTCGATCGCGAACCGGGCCAACCCCGCGGCACTCGGAATGCCGAGCTTGCGGGTGAGCGTTTCCCGGTAGGACTCGACGGTTCGGACGCTGAGGCCCAGGTCGGTGGCGATTTCCTTGTTGGTCTTGCCGCTGGCAACGCCAAGCAGCACATCACGTTCCCGTCGCGTCAGCAGGTTGAGGCGCTGAACCGCGGCCGCCAGAATGGGCGCCGCCGTCTCGACCGACGCGCCCCCCTCCGCCGCCCCGAAACAGGTCTGGCCGGAGGCAACTTTCCGAATCGCGGCACGCAAGTCATCGGGCAGACTGTCCTTGCGCAGGTACCCGTGCGCACCAGCCCGGATGCTCTCGAGCACATACTCGGGGTGGTCGTGCACGCTCAGCATCAGGACCCGGACGTCCGGCAACCGGGCCCGGAGCCGCTCCGCCGTGACGATGCCGGAATCGCCCGGCAGGCTGATGTCCATGATCACGACGTCGGGCCGGAGTTCGGCGGCACGCTCGATTCCGTCAGACCCGTTGCCGCTTTCACCCACCACCTCGAACCCCGGCACCGACAGGGCCTGGCGAATGCCTTCCCGCACCAGCGGGTGGTCGTCGACAATGACGACTCGGACCGTCTGCTCGCTCATAACACCCGCTCCAAGGGCAGCTCGGCCGCAACCGAGACACCGGATCCCGACTGCGACCGCAACATGACCGACCCACCCAGCGCGATGATCCGCTCCCGCATCCCGAAGAGACCCGAACGCCCCGGACCGCTCTGCAGCCGATCGAGGTCGCCTGCCGAGAGACCATCGCCGTCGTCTTCGATGCTCAGGGTCACGAGCCGGTCGGCCACCTGGAGGTGCACCGCGATCCGGGTGGCGTGAGCGTGACGCGCGACATTCGACAGCGCCTCCTGCAGGGTCCGAAAGAGGGCCAGCTCAGCCTCTGACGACAAGCCTCGAACCTCGGCCGGCGCCTCGAATGTCACCGTCAGGCCACTCCACTCCCGAAAGTCGCTGATCAGCGCACGAAGCGCCGGTACCACGCCCAGATCTTCGAGCACCGCAGGCCGGAGGTCGTCCGTCACACTCCGAATGCTGCGCGTCCCGGCATCGACCAGTTCCACCAGTCGATCGACTCGCGGCGAAAGCTCCACCGGAGCGCTTTCCCGGAAAGTACCGAGCTGCAGCTTGAGCGCCGAGAACACCTGGGCCGTTTCGTCGTGCAACTCACGACCGAGCCGACGACGCTGCTCCTCGTGCTCGCTCAGCATCCGCACCGAGAGACGCTCGAGATCCGCGGTGCGCTGCTCCAACCGGACGGACAGCTCCGACCGCTCCAGCGCGGATCCGATCTGCTCACCAACCGCCTCGAGCAGACTCTCATCGAGCGCAGCAAACGACGCCGCCAGGTCGCCTGAGATCACCAGCACCCGATTGCCGCCCCCGGCGCCTCCGAGCCGGATCACCCCGGTATAGGAGGGCGTTGCCGTGGTCTCGGCAGACTCGCCGACGAGACGCGACTTGCCGGCTGCCATGGCCTCCGCCACCACAGCGCGCACGGTCGCCGGGATGCCGGTCGAGCCCCAGTCGCGACAGATCCCGACCCCACGATCGAAGACAGGCCCGTCCGGCCCGACGTACAGCAATGCCGCGCCATCGACCCCGCGGAGCGCCAGGGGGCGCGCCAGGAGCGCCGCGCGAGAATCCTCGAGGCCCTCCCGGCGAAGATCACCAGACAGCGCCACCAGAGTACCGAGGCCTTCGCGCAGCTCCTCGAAAATCAGCAGCATGATGCCGGCGCCGGTCGCGAGGACGAACACGGTGTCGAGCATGTAGCCCCAGGGGCTCCACGCCCCCCGAGCCCGCAGGATGGGGTAGTCCAGGTGATGCAGGCCCCACAGCAGCAGTGTAACGGCCAGGAACCCCGCCGCCGCCGAGCCGGTCCGCTTGCGGTAGCGCCAGAAGACGACGCCGGTCCACCCTGTCGTCAGCGCCAGAAACCCGACCATGGGCCCCGCCGCGAGGGCAAAACTTTCCAGTACGAAGATCGCGATGTAGGCCCAGCCGACCGGAAAGGCCAGGTAGCCGAGATACCACCAGCGCCACCGCAAGCCATGACGGGCAAAGACGAGCGCCGCATAGAGGAAACCCAGCGCGGTCCAGCCGATGATGATCTGGTGCCAGTAGAGGAAGCCGCGGGCTTCGGTGAGGATGAAGGTGACGATGGCCGCGGGCGCGAGGGAGTAGAGCCCGAACGCAATGGCCCACCAGAAGAAGTGGATCTTCCCGTAGCGGCGATAGAGGTAGGCAAAGAACCCGGCCAACCCCGCGAGGACCGCCGTCTGAAAAATGGCCGCCGACAGCTCGGCGAGCTGAAAATCCGGCATCGGGCCCAAGCAAACCGCGCCGAGGCCCTGGAGCAAGGCCCCGGTCTAGCGGTGGTCTCTGACTTTGGTGAGGTAACGCTCGAAGCAACGGAGGGTCCAGCCAAAGCCGCCCGGGTCGCGCAGCACCTGCGGGACTTCGTTGGTGCAGCGTTTGAGGAGCCGACGCAGCGCAGAACCCGACGAGAACCCGAGCGACCGCGCAATCACCGCCACCGGTTCGGTCGTCTTCTCGAGACGGTAGGCGGCCACCAGGGCCTTGCTCCACATCACCAGGGCACTCACCGGCGGGAGGCCAACCCGCCGGAGCTGCACGCCAAGCGCCTTCGGTGTGAGGCCGACGGACCGGGCAATCACGTCCGCCCGGGGCATGCTGGCCGCATGGTCGAGACAGTACCGTACCACCGGAATGAACGGATACGGCACCCGGCGATGCAGCGCCTGATCGGTCAGCTGCTGGAAGGCAACGTCGCTCGCCCGGGTTATCGCCGAGAGGAGGCGCCGTTCGAGTTCGGTATCGTCGCGAAAGACGACGCTCGAAATGCCGGCCGTGGCAAGCGCACCGAGATGCTCGGCAGCGGCGGCACGATCACACCAGAGAATGGCCGGCAGCTCCGGACGGCGAGTCCTGATCCGAGCCACAGCCGCCGCGGTGGAGGCGCCGCCGCGATCCGTCAGATCGACCACGACCGCCAGCGCCTCACGCGCCGACGACCGGGCAACCAACTCATCGAGATCATCGCACCAGACGACATCCCCGAAGGCCTTGCACGCTTCGGCAAAGCGAGGCCGGAGCGCCACCTCGCTCAGCTGAACCAGAATGTGGTGCAGCGTGGCAAGCCCGCGCGCGTCGAGTGCCCGGGGTCCCTGCACCGTTCGCCCGCCCTCACCGCCGGTCGGGGTGAGCCAGGCCGCAACCGACACTGTCATGGAACTGCAACCTTCGGCATGACCCGATCCTTGGTGGACGCCCACCGCTTGCGTTTTGCCGCAACCGCACCCCAGCGCCCTGAAGCACCGCTGAGAGCTAAGTCCAAGGCGCACCGGAACCTGCCCCGCGTCGCCGAGGTACCCCGTGCCGTTGACCGAGCAATCAGCACGCCAGCACGAGGCTGGGTCGGGATGCACAACTCTGCAGTGTGCGGGGTCGCTTCCGCGCCTATCGAGGGGGAGACGCCGATGGGTCTCACGAACAGCACGACTCAATTTCGATCGAACGAGGAGCGCCGGAGTCAGGTGAGCGGGATGACACCATCACGGGAGACGCGATGACTGACGAGCGGCAGCGGGGCCGCGGATTCGCCGATCGGGAGTGCAGCACTGAGGGCGGCCAGCGCGGCCGGAACCTGATCGGCGCTACGAGCCAGCACCGTGGCCAGTCGAGCACCCCGATCGACCCCGTCACCCGGCTTGACGTACACCCGGAACCCGACGGCCGGGTCGACGGCGTCTTCGGTTCTGGATCGGCCGCCGCCTAACGCTACGATCGCGTGGCCGATGGCGCGCGGGTCGGCCGACGTGACGACTCCTGAACGGTCAGCGAGCAGGTCGACCACGACCGGCGCTTGGGGCAACCGGGCTGGATCGTCGATGACGCGAGGATCGCCTCCCTGCGCCTCGATCAGGCGGCCGAACCGCTCCAGCGCGGCGCCACTCGCCACCACCGCCTCGACCTTGCGCCGAGCCTGATCACGGTCGGCTTCGAGCGAGGAGGCCAGCAGCATCTCGGCACCGAGCGCGTAGGTGACCTCCATCAGATCGGGCGGCCCCGCGCCACGCAGGCCGGCAATCGCCTCCTCCACTTCGATCGCATTACCGCAGGCAATGCCTAGCGGGCGATCCATCGCCGTCAACAGCCCGACCGTGCGGCACCCGCTCGCCTCACCGAGCCGGATCATCGTCTCGGCCAGCACCAGCGACTGCCCGGGATCACGGATGAACGCACCGCTGCCCGTCTTGATGTCGAGCACCAGCCCGGTGAGAGACTCCGCCAGCTTCTTGGACATGATGCTGGCGGCAATCAGGGGGATCGACTCGACCGTGCCGGTGACGTCCCGAAGCGCGTAGAGCTTGCGATCGGCAGGCACCAGTTCGGGCGTCTGCCCGACCATCACCGCGCCGATCCGCTCGAGTTGCGCGCGAGCGGCGTGGAGGGTCAGCCTGGTATCGAAACCCGGTATCGCCTCCAGCTTGTCGAGGGTGCCTCCGGTGTGGCCGAGCCCGCGTCCCGAGATCATCGGAACGGCCACATCGAGCACAGCAAGCATGGGAGCGAGCAGCAGTGAGGTCTTGTCGCCCACGCCACCGATCGAGTGTTTGTCGACCCGGGGTCGGCCAAGATCGGCGAGCGCGAACTGGTCGCCGGAGGTGCGCATGGCAGCCGTCAGCGCCACCAGCTCATCGGCCTCGAGGCCGCGAAAAACGACGGCCATGGCCAGCGCCGCCATCTGATAGTCGGGGATGTCGCCCGTAACGTAGCCCTGGATCAGGGCCTGCCACTCGCCGGGCGTCAGGGCAGCGCCGTCCCGTTTCCGCTCGATCAGGCGGGGAACGAGGATGCCGGGCGCACTCACGTCGGAGCACGCCCGGCAAAGTGATGCGGCACGTCGAGCGGCCGCGGCATGGTCGGCTACCGATCGCGCCGACGGCGGATCTCGCTACGGACCCGATCGTCCAGCTCTTCCAGCCGATCGCCGACCTGTTCCTTGGCCTGGCGGATTCGGCGGCGCAGGTGACGCCGGGTTTCCCGACCCGAGCCGGGCGCAAGCAGCAGAGCGGCCATACCGCCAAGCAACGCGCCTACGAACAGGCCCAAGCCAAAACTCCCGGCGGAATAGCGGGGCGTGGTGGTAAAGCGCACGGGCGTTTCCTCCTCGACTTCGTCGTCGCTCTCGATCTCGATTTCTCGGTCGTCAGTGCTCATCTCTCGAAGCTACCCAACCCGTCCGCCCGGTACAACCGATGGCTCGCTTGACCGGCCCCGACCCGCGCGACCAGTTTTCACCCCCTCTGCCGACCCCGGACCTCCATGATCTCGACCACTCGCCTTCCGCCGTCCGACGCCGACCAGTTGCGGGCCCGCGTCGAAGAGCTGGAGGCCGATCGCCGGCGGCTCCTGATGGTGATCGAGCTGTTGCGGGAACTGGCCGGGTCGCTCGACTACCGGGATATCGTCCATGCGGTGGCGCGCCGGATCGGCTATGCCCTCGAACTGGATCGCTGCTCGGTGTTCCTGACCGAAAAGGGCGGCACCACGGTTCACCTCGTCGCCAGCTACGAAGACCCCGCCTTGCGGAGTCAGATCATTCAGCTGGGCCGTTACCCGGAAATCCGCCAGGCGCTCGAGACCGCCTCGGTCGTCAACATCCCGGATGTGCTGCACGAGCCTTCGCTCGAGGCGGTCCAGGACCAGCTGGCGGCTCGCCGGGTGCAGTCGATCACGGTGATTCCAATTGCCTGGCGCCGAGTCGTCATCGGCGCCCTGTTTTTGCGCACCGACCGTACCCGGCCCCCGTTGTCGCATCCCGACATCCAGTGGGCCAAGCTGGTTGCCGGCGTCACCGCACAGGCCCTCCGTACCGCCCACAAGTTCGAGCGGCTCCAGGCCCGCCGCCGCGGCGATGACGGCGCCGCCCTCGAGCGCGATCGGGAACGCGCTGCCCTGATTGCCTTTCTGGCCAAACTGCTGGCCGGCTACCAGAGTCAGGATGAGGGCACGGCAGATGACGAGCTGGTTCCGCGCACCGGTCAGGCCGAGCTCGATCGGCTGGTGGGCGTCGCGCTGACGGTGCTGCGCCGAGAGCCGCGAGGATGAGCCTCAAAGCCGCCCGGGCCCGCGCGACGGAACTCCGCGCGGTGATCGATCGTGCCAACCACCAGTACTACATCGACGACGCACCCGAGCTCTCCGACGCCGAGTATGATCGGCTCTTCCGGGAACTCCAGGCGCTCGAGCTGGAGCACCCGGAGCTGGCCGATCCCGACAGCCCGACCCAGCGCATCGGCGCCGACCCCGCCGTGTCGCTGCGCAAGCACACCCACCGCCGGCCGATGCTCTCGCTTGCCAATGCGTTCGACGAGGCGGAAGTGGCTGCCTGGGAGGAGCGCAACGCGGGCATCAATGCGGACGTCCGGAGCGGCGGCTACACCACCGAGCTCAAGATCGACGGCGCCGCCGTCAACCTCACCTACCAGCGCGGCGCCCTGCTGATCGGCGCGACGCGCGGCAACGGCATCATCGGCGAAGACGTCACCGCCAACCTGCGCACAGTTCCCGATGTGCCGCTCGTGCTCAAAGGGTCCGGCCACCCCGACCTGATGGAAGTCCGGGGCGAGGTGTATTTCTCCCTGGGGGCCTTCAGGAAACTCAACGCTCGCCGCGCAATCGAGGGCGAACCACCCTTTGCCAATCCGCGCAACGCGGCCGCCGGGAGCCTCCGACAGCTCGACCCCGAGGTCACGCGCAGCCGCCGGCTCCGTTTCTTTGCCTTCAGCATCGAAGCTATCGAGGGCAGGCTTCCGGTTGCCACGCAGACCGAACTCCTGGCGCTGCTCCAGGAGTGGGGCTTTCAGGTCGCCTCGCACCACCGGCGCTTCGCGTCGCTGGCTGAGGTCCAGGCGGCGGTACCGGAGTACGAAGCGCTGCTCGGCAGCCTGCCGTTCGAGTGCGACGGCGTGGTCATCAAGGTCGACCGGCGCGACCTGCAGGACGATCTTGGCATCGTGGGTGGCCGGGTGCCCCGCTGGGCGGTGGCCCGGAAGTTTGCCCCCGAAGTGGCCGTGACCCGATTGCGGGAGATCCGAATCAACGTCGGGCGCACCGGGGCGCTCAATCCCTATGCCGTGCTGGAACCGGTCGAAGTGGGCGGAGTTACCGTCTCCAACGCGACGCTCCACAACGAAGACCTGATTGCCCAGAAGGACATTCGCGAGGGCGACTGGGTCGAGATCATGCGGGCAGGCGAGGTCATTCCCCAAGTGATCGGTCCGCTGCGCGACCGGCGCGCCGGCAGCGAGGAACCGTGGGCCATGCCCGATCGCTGCCCGGCCTGCAGCACCCCGGTCGAGCGGTTGCCCGACGAGGCCATGCGCTACTGCCCCAATGCGAGTTGCCCGGGCCGGATTCTCGAGAGCATCGTCCACTTTGCCTCCCGCGACGCGCTGGACATCCGGGGCCTGGGCTATGAACGGGTCCGACAGTTGCTCGACGCCGGCCTGATCCGCAACGTGGCCGATCTCTACCAGTTGACCGTCGATCAGTTGATCGAGCTGGACCGCTACGCGCAGCAATCCGCGACCCAGCTCGTCGAGGCCATTGCCGCGTCGAAGGCGCAGCCGCTTTCGCTGCTGCTCTTTGCCCTGGGCATTCGTCATGTCGGCAAGAATGCGGCGCAACTGCTGGCTCGCCGCTTCGTTTCGCTTCCCGCTCTCGCAGCGGCCAGCTCCGAGGAGATCGGCAGCATTGCCGGAATCGGCCCGACCATTGCCGACGCCGTCGTCGAGTTCTTCCGGAACGAGGCCAATCAGGCTCTGATCGAGAGGCTCGCAGCAGCCGAGGTCAACTTCGTCGAGCCCAACGCCGCTCCCACCGGCGACGCCCTGGCCGGCAAGAGCTTCGTGCTGACCGGCACGCTGCCGACGCTCTCGCGCGCGGATGCGGCGGCGTTGATCGAGGCGCATGGCGGGCGCGTGACCAGCAGCATCAGCAAGAAGACCGACAGTCTCGTCGCGGGCGAGGAGGCCGGCTCCAAGCTCGACAAGGCCCGAGCGCTCGGTGTCGAGGTGATCGATGAGGCCGAGCTCTTGCGTCGAATCGGGCGCAATACCTAGCTTGGATCGATGGCAACTACCCATACCCCGCCCCGGTTGGCCCTCGGTCGCGCCACGCTCGACCAGGTCCGCACCGTTCTCGAGCGCGAGCTGCCGCAGCAGGCCGCGAGCTTGCTCCGGGAAATCGGCTTTGCCGCCGGTGATGCCTGCTTCGAGGGCTTCGTCGCGTCGGTCGTAGAGCGGTACGGCGTGGAAACGCCCCAGGCGCTGGATGCGCGGTATCTCTCCGAGGCGGTTGGCGGATATTTGCGCGAAGAGGGCTGGGGTGCGGTGGCGCTCGAAACGCTCGCCCCCGGTCTCGTCGCCCTCGACAGCCCGGATTGGACTGAAGCCGGCGGTCGCAGCGCTGCCGTGCCTTCCTGCCATTTCAGCTCAGGCATGCTGTCCGACTTCTTTACCAGGCTCGGCGGTTATCCGGCGGCCGTGATGGAAGTGGAATGCCGCAGCCGCGGTGATGCGCGCTGCCGGTTCCTGACGGGCAGCCCGGATGTTCTCACCTGGATCTACGAGGGCATGGTCGCCGGAACAGCCTATACGCAAATGGCGGATCAGCTCCGCACCGGTACCCGAAGCTGATGCGCTGCTAGCACCGGAGTTCAGCTCCAACCCCATCGATCAGCAGCGACGGCAGCAGGGCGCCACCGACCGCCTCGGTCGTTGTGCCGATCGCCACGACCCGCGCCAGCAGTTCGAAGACGTCGCCGGTCAAGACCACACCCTCGAGCCGGCCTGTGACCCTCCCCCCTTCCATCCGGTAGGCCCAAGGCGCCTCGGCGCGAAAGACACCAGCGGCCGGGTTCGGCGCCGTGCCAAAGGTCCAGTCCGCCAGGTAGAGGCCGCGCCCCAGCTCCGCAGCAAGCTGATCGTCCGTTGCCGTGCCCGCCCTGAGCACGAGATTCGAGAACCCGGCATGCGGCGGCGCAAAACCGCGGCGCCAGCCGTGACCGGTGGCGGGCCGGCCGGTCCGCGATGCCACGGTCAGGTCGAGGATACCCTCCACCAGCCGGCCATCATCGATCAGGGTGATCGACCGCGTCGGCACTCCGTCGTCACAGATCGGCCGACTGCCAGGCCGGCCGTCGATCAGCGGATCATCGATCAGGGTGATCCGATGGTCGAGCCCGGGCCAGCGATCCCGGCCGGCCGCCCAGCGTTCGCCGATCAGACGTGGCAACAGTGGCGCGAGCAGCGCCCGCACCGCCCGCGGGCCGAACCAGACCCGTTCGGCCCGAGCGACAGCCCCCTGCTCGAGCAGGGGTGGCGACAAGCGGCGCTCCACCTCGTCGACCAGGTCAGCCACGTCATGCGAAGCGAGCGGCGCCACCTGACTGTGATAGATCCGGCAGATCTGGCCGTCTCGCGTGGAGGCCTCGACGCCGAGGCCAACCAGGCTGACGTCATAAGCGGCGTGCACCCCGCGCGTGTTGCCGACCTCCACCGTGCCAGCGGAGCGTTCGGCCCAGGTTTCCAGCTGCCAGCCGTGTCGGCGGAGTCGGTCGCGCAGCTGGCTGGCATCCTCGAGCAGCTCCCGGGGGCCCAGCATACCCGCCGCCGGTGAGCGCGTCACCACCGCAGGCAGCGGCGCCGGCGCCGGCAGGAACAGGGCGGCCGGACCCGCGCACGCGGCCGACCGGTAGGCGGCGTCGATCACCTCCCGGACCGACCGGGTTGCGCCGGCGGCCCAGCCGACCCGCCCATGCTGCGCCACCCGGACGTGGACCGAGTGATTACCGTCGGCGGATACCGACGCGGCGCCGTCGGGATCGAGCGAGACGGTCAGGGTATCGTCGACGACCAGCGTGACGTCGGCTTGTGCGCCTCGTGCCGCGAGGTCGCCGAGTAGCCCGCCGATCATAGATGGAGTGGGGAGATCTCGAGGTCGATGAACCGGGTGTGCGGCGCTCCGGTCGTGACCGGGCGGAGAGCACCGCCCTCCTGCAGGGTTGCCGCGCTGGGGTCCCAGCTGAAGTCGCCGGCCACCCGGTCGAGGCGGCCGTACAAGCTGAGCAGGTCGGAAGTAATCGGCGCGCATTTGACCGGCTCCGCCAGCTGGCCGCCCCGGATCATCCGCGCCACGGCCGGCGTGATCGTGACGTGGCGACCCTCGACCGCCACACCGAGCACATCGGCCACGTAAACACCGAGCGGGATCTCCTCGATCAGTTGCGCGGCGGATCCCTGGGTACCGGCTACGTAGGTGTTGGCAGGCCGAGCCGCGGGCACCGAACGGAGGGTCGGCGCGAGGCCGTGACCGGTAGGCGCCACGCCGGCGCGCGCGGCGGTTTCACGGGTGTGCAGGTGACCGACGACGACGCCGTTGCGGACCACCATTGCGTGGGTCACCGGGGTGCCTTCGTCGTCGAGGACCAGGCTGGTGCGCAGCCCGGGGGCGGTCGGATCGTCGCCGACGGACAGGCACTCCGGCCCGATCCGCTGTCCCAGGGGCAACAGGTTCCGATCCACTCCGCGCGAGGGCGCCCGGCACAGATTCGTGATGGTCTGCAGCGCCAGCGCACCGCTCGCCCGGGGGTCGAAGACGACGGGGTACCGCGCCGAGACGATCGGCTTGGCATGGAGCCGGGCGATGGCCCGCTCCGCCACCTGGCGGAACATCGAACGGCGCTCACCGAACGCGCCCCACCCGCCTGCCACGGCGATGGATTCGAGGGCCCGTTCCTGCCCGCCATCCTCGCCCGCCACGGCCAGCGCACCGAGCGTGCTCTCGCTCCGCAAGTCGTGGAGCCAGGCGCCTTCGCTGGTCACCAGCCAGGTCTCCAGCACCGTGTCGCCGTAGCTGGTGCGCGAATCGACGATGCGACGATCGACTCCATGCAGCTCGGCGGTCAGCCCGTCGAGCAGATCGCGTTTGTCCGGGAGGGCCGCGAGGCGAGGGTCGTCGGTCAGCCCGTCGGCCCGCTCCACCTGGCGGACGGGAATCGGCGCGAGGATGATGTCCCGATCGGGGCGGGTTTCGGTGGAGAGCTCATAGGCGCGCTGCACTGCGGCAGCCGCCTGCTCCGCATCGGTGAAGGCCACCGCCCCCCAGCCGTGCCCCGGTGCGAGGCAGCGGACCACGCCGCCACTGGCGTGGTACTCGGTGGCCACCTCGAGCCGGTGACGACGGAACACCACGGCGGTCGACCACCGCCGTCGCAACCGGATTTCGACGTACCCGGGTGCGGCCGTCAGCGCCCGGGCCAGCAGTTCACGCATTCGGTTCGGGATCGAGCGGCCATTCGGGACGGCGGACCAGTTCACCGTTCCTGATCACTTCGCGGTCCCACGGCAGGATGATGACCTTCTCCGTCTCGAAGGAAAAGAAGTCGGGCCGAAACGATCCGGTCTTGAAGGACACCGCAGTGCGGATCTCCGAAGGACCAAGCGCGCGGACCTCGTTCAAAGCCAGCTTGAGCGTATGGCCGGTGTCGCAGGTTTCGTCGACCAAGAGAACCCGACGCCCCCGCAATGACGCCGGCGGACCGCTGACCAGTTCCGGATCGCCGCCGGCCCGACGACGGGTGACGGTCATCGAGCTGAACTCACGCTCCAGCAGGGCCGAAACGACGGCACCGGGAATCACGCCGGCCGTCGCGATACCGAGCACGATCTCGGGGTCATACTCCCGGGCCACTTTGAGGGCCATGGCCCGGCAGAGCTCACCGAAGAGCGCCCAGTCGATCTCCAGAAAGCCGCGAGCCGGATCCAGCCGTGGACGAGGCATAGGGTTCCTCCGATTTCGGGTCAGCGGGTCGAACCGCACGCCAGAGAGCCTGCCCCCGGTTCGCCCAAGTATACGGCCTTGTCATGAGGTCCGAAAGTCGGCCGCAAGGTCGCGGTGATCTCGTAGATGCCACAACAACTTGTATTGCACCGCTTGAAGAACTTTCTTATGTTGTAGCAGCGGTGCATCGCTCCGCATCAGTCTGCGCCGGATCCCATTCGATCGCAGCGACTTGCGAGCCTAGAGGAGCAGCCACGGATCATGAGCTTCTGGCAACGCGTCTTCGGTAAACTGAACTCGGACCAATCCGGGCCCCAGCGCCTCGACTATCTCAACGAAGCGCTGGCGCTCGAGCGTCAGGGCGATTTCACCGCCGCGATTACCTCGTATCGGCTCGGCCTGCGGGAACATCCGGATGACCCTCGGATCCTCCAGAATATGGCCATTGCCTTTACCAAGACAGGCCAGCCCGACGAAGCCATTCGCCACTACCGCCGCGCCCTGGAACTGGACTCTTCGCTGACGGGCGCCCATTATGGATTGGCGTTCCTGCTGCTCAAACGCGGGAACGAGGAGAAGGCAGCGGAGCATTTGCGCGCCTTCCTCAATCGCCCACCCCGTGGACCGGACGCCGACCGTTGGATTCAGCACGCCGAATCAACCCTGCGGGAACTCGAACCCGTCGCCGCCAAGGCCTACGGCTCGGCCTGATCGGCGCGGGCCTGGCGGTTGCCGCCTGTAGCGGCATCTCCGAGAACAACGACGGTATCGCCTCACTGGAACTCCGCTACCCCGCGACGACCTTTCTCGAAGCGGGGTCGTCCGTCCAGTTGTCGGCCGTTGCGCTCGACCGCAATGGCAATGTGGTGGAATCTGCCCCGCTCCGCTGGCGCACGCCCGATACGACTGTCACCGTCAACGAGACGACCGGCCTGGTCCAGTCACAGGTCGGCGCAACCGGCAGCGCCCGAATCCAAGTCGGCGTCTTCGGTTCAGACACGATCGCCACCTCGCTCACCGCGCTGACGATCACCCTCACCGGCAGGGCGGACACCGTATACCTGGTGGGAGACGATTCGCTCACGGTCGCGAGCGACAACGGCACCGCGTCATTCCAGATCCGCGCCGATGGCGGATCACCAGCCGTCGGAATCCAGCAGCGTCCGATTACGGCCCGCATCATCGAGCCCGTCCCGGTCGATTCGCCGACGGTGGTCTTCCAAAGCGGGCGCGTCAACGATTCCTTGATGACCGCGAGCAACGGCGTTGCAACTTTCACGGTGCGCAACCTGCCCAATCGGCCGGTGCCCGACCGCGCCGTGATCCAGATCCGCGCCCGCCGGGCCAACGGCAATGAGATACCCGGGTCCGGGCGGACCCTGGTCGTCCGGTTCCTGCACCAATGAGCGCCCCCCAGACAGGCGCCGAGCCGACCACGCTCACCGGGCTCTACTTCGGAGCCATTGACCGCTACCGCGACCATCCGGCCGCGATGCGCGTCAGGCGGAATGGCGAGTGGATTGCGGTCACGCACGCGGAAGTGGCTGAGCAGGTCGAAGCCTTGAGTCGCGGTCTGCTGGCGCTCGGTATCGCCCCCGGCGATCGGGTCGCCATCCTCTCGGAAAACCGGCTGGAATGGGCTCTCGCGGACTATGCCTGCCTGACCGCCCGCGCGATCGATGTTCCGATCTATCCGACGCTCACGCCGAAACAGATCGGCTACCTGCTGCGCGACTCGGGAGCGCGGCTGGTGTTCGCCTCGACCGCGGCCCAGTATGCGAAGCTGACGGAAGTCCTCGCCGAAGCACCGGCGGTGGAATGGGTGGTGGGCTTCGACCCCGACATCGAAGGACCACAGGTGCTCTCGCTCGAGGCGCTCAAGGCCAAAGGCGCCCAAGCCGCGCACGATCACGCGGCCTGGCGCGCCGCCGCCTTGGCCGCCGCCCCCGACGATCTCGCCACCATCATCTACACCTCAGGCACGACCGGCGAGCCCAAAGGGGTGATGCTGACGCACGGCAACATTTCCTCCAATGTTCGCGGCGGCTTTGCCGTGCTCTCGATTGCCCCCGGCGACGAATTCCTCTCGCTGCTGCCGCTCTCGCACATCTTCGAGCGGATGACGGGCCATTACTGCATGTTCCACGCGGGCGTGGTCATCAGCTACGCTCAGAGCATCGAGACCGTGGTACAGGACATCGGCGAAGTCCGGCCAACCGTGGTGGCCGCAGTGCCTCGGCTCTACGACAAGATTTACGCTCGGGCGCTCGAAACGGCATCCCAGGGCGGCAGCCTCAGGCGCTCGATCTTCCTCTGGGCCGTGCGAGTCGGCGGTCGCTGGGCCGACCTGCGGGTAGCGGGACAACCGATCCCGTTCGGCCTCGGGCTGGCTCACGGCTTGGCCGATCGGCTCGTCTTCAGCAAGCTGCGCAAGCGCGTCGGCGGCCGGATCCGGCTCTTCCTGTCGGGCGGCGCCCCGCTCTCCGGCGATATTGCCCGGTTCTTCTATTCGGCGGGCCTGCCCATCCTGGAAGGCTACGGTCTGACGGAAACGTCACCGGTGATTACCGTCAACAGCTTCGAGCACCTGCGCTTTGGCACCGTCGGTCGCGCCATTCCCGAAGTCGAGGTCCGGATCGCGGAGGATGGTGAGATTCTGACGCGCGGCCCCCACGTGATGCGCGGCTACTACAAGAAACCCGAGGCCACCGCGGAGGTGCTCGATGCCGACGGCTGGTTCCACACCGGCGACATCGGGGAAATCGACAGCGACGGTTTCCTCAAGATCACCGACCGCAAGAAGGACCTGATTGCCACTGCGGGCGGCAAGAAGATCGCACCCCAGCCGATCGAGAACGAACTGCGGAAGAACCCCTTCATCGCCAACGCCGTGATGTTGGGCGACCGGCGCCGATTCCCCATCGTGCTCCTGGCACCGGAGTTCCCCCCGCTGGAGGCCTGGGCCAGGTCCGCCGGGCTGCAGTGGAGCTCACGGGAAGAGCTGATCGGCCTGGAACAGGTTCGGAAACACCTGGAGGCCGAAGCCTCCAAGCACCTGCGCGAGCTGGCCCGCTACGAACGGCCCAAGAAGTTCCTGATCGTTGCGCGCGAGTTCTCGATCGAAACCGGCGAGCTGACCCCGAAGCTCTCGGTGCGCCGCAAGGTGGTCGAAGAGCATTATCGCGAGTTGATCGATGCAGCCTACGATGACGCAGAATCCGACGGGCACACCGACAGCCACCTGACGCTGTAGGGAAAAGTTGGCCGCGACCCGGCCGGCCTTGCCGGACCGACCGGGCACACGCCGCCAGTACCGACCACCGCAACCACCTGCAAATCAACAAGTTACAGAGATCCGCCAGGGACGGCTCGGTGCCTGCACTCCGGCCCAGCTATGCGACGCCTCATTCCCCTTCTCGGCCTGGCCCTGCTGGCGACCCCCGGTTCCGGGAATGCACAGCGTGACTCGTCTTCGATCGACGCCGAGTTGCTGCAACGACCCGACGTAACCCGGTACATCGACTTTTTTACCGGGCCCGCGCGTGACCGGATGAGCCAGTGGCTCAACCGGGGCACCCGGTATCGCGAGCTGATCGACGAGCATCTCGAACGGGAAGGACTGCCCCGCGAGTTTGCCTATCTCCCGATGATCGAAAGCGGCTTCTCGAACACCGCCGTCAGCCGGGCAGGCGCGGTCGGCATGTGGCAGTTCATGCCGGCAACCGCGCGCGATTATGGCCTCCGGGTCGATCGCTGGGTCGACGAACGCCGCGATCCGTTTCGGGCCACGGACGCTGCGGTGCGCCACATCCGCGACCTGAACCGAACCTTCGGATCGTCGCTGGTAGCGGCAGCTGCGTACAACGGAGGCGCCGGTCGACTCACCCGCAGCCTGGCACAGCTCCGCGGTGTTTCCCTGCGCGAAGGAGGCAGCGCGACGGACCAGGATTTCTTCGCCCTTGCCGGGCGCGGGATGGTGGCGAAGGAAACCCAGAACTACGTGCCCCAGCTGCTGGCCGCGGCAATCATCGGGCGGGACCCGACCAGGTTCGGCTTTTCGGTGGACTCACTGGCGCCCATTGCCGTGGATTCGATCCGGCTCGAGAAGCCGATCCGGCTGGCGGCTGCGGAGCAGGCCCTTGGCCTCGATCGCCAAACGCTGACCCAGCTCAACCCGCAGTTTCTCCTCGGGGTAACCCCGCCCGGCGGCGCCTGGCTCCGAATCCCGGCCGATGCCGAGTCGGGGGCGGCAGAGCGTCTCAACGGGTTGCCGAGCGCGTCACTCCATCGCCTCGAGGATCGGCCGCGCTACCGGCTCGGCGAGCTGGTCCGTGTCAAACGGGGTGATTCGCTCGGCGATATTGCCCGGCGACACGGCGTCGACGAGGCGGCACTTCGCCGCATCAACGCGATTCCCGAGTGGTATCGGATTCGAGCCGGCCAGGCGCTTCGGCTGCCGGCGAGCTGAGCTAGACTCGCACCACCGATACCCCGCCCGCCTCAGCGAGAACCTGGGCGCCGGCCCGGACGGGCACGGGCGCCTCGACCACGGCCCGATTGCCAGGCAGCACCGCGCCGAGGGCGGCATCGACCCAGGCAGGGTCGCCGTGGTCAGCGGAGACAACGACGCCTCGCATGCTCCGCTCTTTGATGGGCAATCGATCGGCATGGAGCACACTGGTCCAGGGCGACTCTCCGCCGCCGGCCGGCGGATTGACCAGCACCCAGCGAATCCCCGGCATCAGCGCGGTCAGCGCGTCCGCCAGCCCGCCCGCCGCACCGAGCAGCGCGACGTAGCCGCCGGGACCATCGAGGCCGAGCAGCGCAGCAACCGCCTCTGCCGTGAGCGACGTCGACCGGACCGGCGGGGCCGCTCCGAACGCCGCCACCCCACCCTCGATTCGCACTTCCCGATTGCAGATCGGGCACCCCAGCACTCCGGAGACCACCCGACGGCCTTCGAGCGCGTCCGGCAGCAGAACGAGGAATGCCTCAGGGTGCGGTTCAGTACAGCGAAGGTGATCTGTCAGCTCGATGAACATCGATCAGATCGTCTGGGTCCGCGGTCCGTGCACCAGGCGGAGGAACTCCTCCCGCGTCCGCGCGTCGTCGCGAAAGACGCCCCGCAGCGCGCTGGTGATGGTCGTCGAGTTCTGCTTCTCGACACCGCGCATCATCATGCAGAGGTGCGACGCCTCGATCACGACGCCGACGCCACGGGGATGGAGCACGTCCATCACGGCATCGGCCACCTGATCGGTCAGGCGCTCCTGCACCTGCAGACGGCGGGCAAAGACATCCACGATCCGGGGCAGCTTCGACAGCCCGATAATCTTGCCCGCCGGGAGATACGCGACATGCGCCTTGCCGAAGAAGGGCAGCATATGATGCTCGCACATCGAGTACAACTCGATGTCGCGCACCAGGATCATGTTCTCGTGGCTTTCGTCGAAGACGCCGTCCCCCACCACCTCGGCCACCGACATCTCATAGCCGCGCGTCATCCAGCGGTAGGCCTTGGCAACCCGCTCCGGGGTACGCACCAGTCCATCGCGCGCAGGGTCCTCTCCCAGCGCCTCGAGAATGGCGAGAATGTGCTGCTCGAAATCAGGACCCGTGGTATTCGACATAGTTCCGCGGCGTCTCCCAGAGCCGAATCAGTTTGAGGCGCCCGGCCGGCAGTCTCGGTGCGATCTGCTCCCAGCAGAAGATCGCGATATTCTCCGCCGACGGCAGGCGGGTGCTGAACCAGGGTACGTCGAGGTTCAGATTCCGATGGTCGAGCAGATCGAGAACGTGCTCCTGCGCAATGGCTTTGAGAACGGCAACGTCGACGACGTAGCCGGTCTCGGGGTCGATTTCGCCTTCGACCAGGACATCCAGCTCGTAGTTGTGGCCGTGGTAGTTGGGGTTGTTACACACCCCGAAGGTGCTCCGGTTCCATTCCTCGGAGCGAGCAGGGTTGTGCAGCCTGTGCGCAGCATTGAAATGCAAGCGGCGCGCGACCACGCAGTGAGCCATACGGTGACGGGCCTCTCGCTAGGGGCTTGCCAAAACGAGAGGCGCCGACCCGACTCGCGTCGATCGGCGCCCCAAGCGTCGACTGGCAACCAGGAGGTTTCTTGAAGCCCGAAGAAGAATGTTCGGCGCCCTCACCACAAGATCTGCCTTCCCCTGGGGGGCATGGCATCACCTACAGTATGTGGGCCCAACCTCGGACCTGTTGGCTCAATAACGTGGTTCCCAGTCACCAGCCGACGCCTCTATAATACGGACGGCGCGGCAGAGCGTCAACGTACCCTGGTTCGAGGTGATCTGTGGTAAATCTGATCGGCGCGGTGCTGGCTCTGATCGTCTGGTTCGTTCTGACTTTCGTTACTCCGGTCGGCATTGGACTGGTCCACCTCCTTCTGACCATTGGCGTGGTCCTGCTGATCCGCTGGTGGGCACTCCGACCCGCCGAGTAGCGCGCGGCCTGGCTCTGGCCGCCTGCTGTGCTGTGCTCGCGCCGACCCCGGCGCGAGCCCAGCAGCGGCCAGACAATCCCGTGCCGGCAGACTCGCTCGCTCTGCGAGTTCCCTCCCGCGCCCTCCGTAGCATCGGGACGGGGCTGGTCGTCAACGTTGCCGTCAATCGCTTCAACATGTGGGTCCTGAAGGAGGACTTTGCGCGGGTCACGCCCTCGTCCTGGATGCGCAACCTCCGCCTCGGATGGGAGTGGGACGAAAATCAGTTCGGCACCAACATGTTCGACCACCCCTATCACGGTTCGCTCTATTTCAACGCCGGCCGACATAACGGTCTCAGCTACTGGGAGTCGATCCCGCTCGCGTTCATCGGCTCCTGGACCTGGGAGTATCTGGGGGAGCGGTATCGCCCGTCGCTCAACGATTTCGTAATGACGAGCTTCGGCGGCGTTGCCCTGGGGGAGATCTTCGGCCGGATCGGCGCGGGCATCCGACAGGCGGCTCCCGGCAGTCCCGCGCCACTCTGGCGCGAACTCATGGCGCTGCCCTTCGACCCGATCGGGAGCTTCGATCGCCTGACCGGCGGGCGCGGGCGCCGGACCCACCCGACCATGATGGCGCACCCCGACGCCTTCATGCTCCGCACCTATACGGGCATTCGGACGACCGGCGACCGTGAAGTCGCCGACAGCTCGGCACGATCGATCACCGCGCTGATCGATTTTCTCTACGGCGACCCGCTGGACACGCCGTACACCGCCCCCTTCGACGTCTTTGCCATCCGGGGCCAGGTGAGTTCCGGCGGCGGCCTGCACCAGCTCCGGGCGACCGGGCGGCTCTACAGCCGGAACATCACCCGACCAACGGCTCGGCACCGGCACCAGCTGACTGTCAACCAGCGCTTCGAATACATCGACAACCCGGCGCAGCGTTACGGTACGCAGAGCGTGGAACTCGGGATCCACTCGCGCTGGCGCCTGTCCAACACTCTCGGGGTCAGAACCCAGGCGTTCGGCAACGCGATTCTGCTCGGCGCCATCGACGCGCCCGACGCCGGCGTGGGCGAGCGCGACTACGACTTCGGACCCGGGGGAGGCGTCCGCATCGAAGGCCTGCTCGAGTTCCGGGGCCTGCCAGTCATCGCCGCCTACGCACAGACCGAGTACCTGCGATCCGTCAGCGGAGCCACCGCCGATCACGTGGCGCATTTCGGGGGCCTCGAGTTTACCGTGCCCGTCGGACGGGATTTCGGCATCGGGATTCATACCGGCTACTTCAGCCGCCTGAGCCGCTACTCCGACCGGCCCGAGCAGCGACGCGAGTATCCCGAGGTGAGGCTGATCAGCACCTGGACGATTGGCAACACGGGACGGAGTGCGCCATGATGAGGCGCGGCACCGTCATCGCGCTCCTGGCCACCGCACTGCTCGGCTCGACCAGCGCGCTCACGGCGCAGGAACGTTTCCGCAGCAAGCTCTGGCTCGAACTCGGCGGCGGCCCCGGCGTCGGGCGAATTTCCTGTTCCAACTGCGACCGGGTGATCTCCACGGCAGGCACAAGCTCAAACTTCCGAATCGGCGGCGTGCTGTCGGAGAAGGTGCTGGTCGCCCTCGACAATTTCACCTTCGTGAATCGCGGCTTCAGCCTCGACGAGGAGGAGGGCAAGGTCGTCGCCGAAACATCGACGGCGGCCCTGAGCGTGCTCTGGTATCCGGGCCGATCGGGATTCTATGCGAAAGGCGGCGTGGGGGTCGCGTACGGAAACTTCACAGTCGACGCCATCGACAGCGAGCCACTGGTGGCGTCAGGGGTCGGCCTCGGACTGACCTCGGGAATCGGTTACGACTATGTGCTGTCGCGGCGGTTGCTGATCACCTTCAATGCTGGTGCGCTGGTGGCCGCCATCGGCGACATCACCCTCCGCACCGGACGGGTCGACGACGTGATTGCCTCACTCTACCAGTTCACCGTAGGTCTCACGGTTCGTTGAGCAGCCCTGTCGCTCAGATTTCCCAGTTCGAAAGTACGATTCCTTCAGCCGGCCGCTGTTCAGGCAAGTCGCGGAGCGACATCCGGAGATCGGTCCAATGGGCTCGGAATCCAAGGTCGAGCAGGGCCTCATAGGCCGCAGCCTGCGCCGTCTGACACCGCACCCCTAATCGATGGATGCCCCGAGCCGTTGCTGCAACCATGACACCGTCGATGACCCGGCAGAAGGCGGCCGGATCGACCGCGGCAACCTTGAGGATCCGAATCTCTTCGACCGGGCGCCCCTGGGCCAGGGGCACATCGTGCCAGAGCGCAAACGCCAGCCACTCGCCGCTGTCCGCGACGACGGACAGATCACCGATGCCCTGTGTCAGCGTCTCGTCGATTTCCCGGGTGAAGTCGACCCCCGGGGCGAGCCGATCGAGCAGGCGGCGACCCTGCGGCCGCCACAGGTCCCGATCACCAAGGTCTCCGCTCCGCAGCGCCGGGACACCAGCCCCGCGCGGAACGGCCAGCTGCATCGAAATCGTGAGATGGCCGGGGCGAAAGCCGAGTCCACTGTAGAAACCGATATTCTCGACGGTGCGCGGCATGGTTTCGAGCCCGATGACTCGGCAGCTGCGCTCGCGCAGATAGTCGATGCCCGCCCGCACGATCAGACGACCCACGCCACCACGCTGCAAATCCGAACGCACCGCCAGCGGACCCATCCACCCTTCCGTTCCCGACACCCGGGCAAGGTTGAACGCAGCCAGCGCTCCCGACTGGTCACGCCACTGCATGGCACCATCCCCCGCCACCGCGAGGGCGTAACGCCAGATGGCCGGATTGAGCGGAGGAACCCGGACCCCCATCATCCCATCCCGGTGGTAGCGATCGGTAAACGCATCCGAAAACAGCTGGTTGAGATCACCGATCCCCTCGACCCCGATCGGTATCGGACCGGTCAGGCGCTCACGCCGCGGCATGCGACATCCCGCCTCGCTGCGGATCTTCCTCCCGCGCGGAGGCAACCCCGGACTCGACATCGTAGTCGATCCGAACAATCCGATCAAAGCTGTCGCGCACCGACTCGATATGCGTAATCAGAATCACTTGGGGGAACCGATCGGCCAGGCCGCGCAGCAGATCCATCACGGCGTTGCGACGCTCCTCATCGAGCGAACCAAACACCTCATCGAGGATCAGCAGCGAAAACGGTTGCCCCGCCCGCTCCGCAATCATCTGACTGATGGCGAGCCGCAAGGCCAGGTTGGTGACATCCTCTTCACCGCCTGAAATGACCTGTTTGGGCTCGCCGTCGTCCACGATGGTGGCGAGGTAGTCCTCGTCCAGTTCCAGGTCCGTGTACCGGCCATTGGTGAGATCTCGCAGCAGGGTCGAGGCCGCATCCGCCAGGTCGGGACGCAAGGCCGCATTGAGGTCATCCCGCAGCTCACTGAAGGCCCGATCCAACTCCTGGTTCATGGCCAGGTCGCTCCGCAAACGCTCGGCCTCGGCAAGACGCCGATCACGCTCCTCCCGCCGCCGTGACAGCGAGGCTCGCTGCTCCAGCGCAGCGGCATGCTCGGCTTGCGCCCGTACCAAAGCCAGGTGGGCGTCACGCGCCTCGCGCTCGGCTGCCAGGAACGTCTCTTTGAGCAGGGCAAACGCCTCGACGGACCATCCCAGCGCGGAGAGCTTGTCCCGCAGCGCCTGAGCAGTTGCTTCGAGCCGCGTCAAGTGCTGCTCGGCCGCAGTAGCCTTCTGGAGCAGCTCGGGGGCACGATCCGCCCGGGCCGCGATCCGCATCAGTTCATCCCGCAGCGGCGTCAGCTCGGCAACACGAGCGCGCACACGAACGTGTTCGGTTTCGTCGTACGACGACGGCGTCGCCGCGAGACGGGCATCGAGGTCGGCCAGCCGTTCCCGCTGCGCGACCAGAGCCGCCTCGATCCGGACCCGCTCCGCCACCGCCTCCGTCATCCGCCCGACTCCCGCGGTCAGACGTTTGAGATCGGCCTCGGCCTGCTCCAGCACCCGTTTGGCCGCCACAACACCCTCGGGCTCGCTCGAGAGCTGATCGATCCGGGCCCGATAGTGCTTGCCGTCGCCGCGGATGTCGGCCAGGCGCCCTTCCAGATCGTCGAGCACGCCGCCATACTCCGCACCGAGCGGCTTACCGCAGGTCGGGCAGATCCCGGCTGCGCCGGCCGCCTCGAGACGCGCTTTCTGCTCCGCCACTTCTTCGTATTCGTTGAGCAGCCCTTTCCGCATCGTCTCGGCGTCCTGCTTTTCGCGGACCCACTCGGTCCGCTGCTCTTCGAGCGTGTGCGCAGCCTGGTGGGCGCTCTCCTGCAGAATCGCCAGCTCCGCCCGAGCCGCATCGAGGCGGGCCTGATCGGGCAGTTCGCTCAGCCGCGTCTCCTGACCGGCCAGGAGCTTGCGAACCTCAGCCGCCTGAGCATCCATGGCCCGCCGCTCGGAAAACGCCGACGCAGCCTGTTCGAGCCCGTCACGTCGGGCCACCAGCGCGTCCCAATCCGCCAGACGAGGGGCCAGCTCTTCCCGCTTGGTGCTGGCGGCAATGGCATCCGCCATATCGAGGTCGATTGCTTCGAAGGCACGCTTGGCCTCGACTGCCGCATGCTCGGCAATGCTCAGGTCGGTCTGGATCGCGGCGACTTCATCACGACGGCGCTGAGCCTCTTCCCATTCCGGCGCCAGCGAGGCCAGCACGGCATCGGCCGTCTCGCGTCGGGCGCCGGCTGTGCCCAGCGCGGTATCCGCGGCGGCGACCCGCGCTTCGACCTCCGCCGCCTCGCGGTCGAGCTCCGCCAGGTCGCCCAGCGCAGACTCGGCCACGCCTAACGCTCCCCGGAGACCGGTTCGCTCGTCGCGCAACTTGAGCTGAACCATGGCCAGACGTTCGTAGCCCAGCACCCGGCTCAGGAACTTGGCCCGCTCCGGCGCCGACATCGACGCCATGATCGCCAGTTCCTTCTGACCCGTGAAGTAGGTGTTGAAGAATTCGTCCCGCGTCATCCCCAGCAAGCGGGTGATCTTGTCGGTGACGGCCGCGCCGCTGTTGGCAATCGGCGAGGGACCCCCGTCCTGGTACAATGCCGCCGTCTGCAGCGACCGCACCACCCGATAGACCTGGGCTCCGATGGCAATCTCGAGCTCGACCTCGACCCGGGACCGCGGCGGTGCATTGCGACGCCGGATGCTGTCGCGGGTGCCGCGGGCCGCCTGGGTACCGTACATCGCCCAGGCCACCGCCTCGAGCAGGGTGGACTTGCCGGCGCCGTTCGGTCCGATGATCCCGGTCAGCCCGGACTCGAACGCGAGCGTGGTGTCGGCATGCTGCCGGAAGTTGAGCAGACGGAGGCGCCGGATCTGCATCAGCCCTCCGACGCCGCCGCCGAAACCGCATCGAGCATGGCCGTCCCGCGAGTCACGAAGGCATCGCGGTCGACCCGCTCAGGCAAAGGGCGCCGAGCCAGGAAGCCCCTCAGCACGTCCGTCAGCGTCTGGCGCGCTCCAGGCGCACCAACCCCGACCGTCCGATGCACTTCCGGTCGCCGCAGATCGAGACGGAAATGGAGCGCGGTGGCCTTGGCGGTGCGAATCGCCGCATGATCCAGCTCGCGAGCGACATACCGGGGCACATCCCGCACAACCAGGCGAACCAGCTGCTCGGCATACCCGCCCCGGATACTGGCCAGCCTCTCCTGGATAGCTCGGTCGATCTCCGACGCGGCGAGGTCCCGCGCCTCGATCGGTGGCAGGTCGATCAGCCGCCTGGCTGACTCGAGGTACTGCGGCATGACTTGGCGGGTTTCGAGGTCGACCAGGAGCCACCCTTTGGCCGGAACCTTGTGCGCCTTCTGCTTCGCCAGTTCGCCCCAGGGGTTCGGGGTGACATAGTCGAGCGCCCCCGAATACCAGGCGTGCGGGCCAACCTTCAGCATGACGTGATAGTGACCGAGCGCGACGTAGTTCCAACGGGGGTCGGCAAACTCGCTCGGATCGACCGCCGCCCCGCCCGGCTCGGCCCACCAGCGGTCGAGCGGGTCGAGATCGGGGGTGTCGCCGTGGAGCACCAGAACCTGGTAGCGCTCGTCACCCTCGGGATCGAGACGCGGCCGGTCGTCGGCTACCAGCGCGGCGTGCGGCACCAGCTTGACCGCCAGATCGAGGTCGGGATACCGCACGATGGCCGCGTCGTCCGTCGCCACCTCGATCCCGAGACCGGCAAAGAGCTTGAGGATCGAACCGGTTTCGGTGGCCCGAGGCGTGTCGTGGTTGCCGGCCGCGATCAGGACCTTTGCAGCGGGAAGCGCCTCTCGAATCCGCTGGAACTGCCGGAAGCAGTGAATGATGGCCTGGTTGGTCGGGCGCACCGCGTGGAACAGGTCGCCCGCGACGACAATGACGTCAGGCTGCTTGGCAATGACTTGATCGACCGCCTGGACGAACGCGCGCGCGACGTCGGCCTCGCGCTGGTTGATGCCCGCGGCGGTCTGACGGTAATACTGGCGGTAGCCGAGATGCAGATCGGCAAGGTGAGCGAGCAGCACGGTCTAATCTAGCCCAAGAGTCGCGCCCCGGTCACCTCGTCCGAGGGGTTCGAGGTCGGCGACCGGCGGGTTCGTGCGGGGGCGACTCCACCACAGGTCAGGCGTAGGGGTCGTCGACGCTCTTGAGGCGGGTAACCCCGCCGTTGGTCGGTGCCACCGACCGGGTTCGAACCTCGCGGCCGAGGCATTTGACGAAGAAGGCGACCACATCGCCTGGCCGGTTGCGGATGGTGGCGTGGAGCGCCCGCACCACGTCATCCTGAGCTCGGCCGGCAATCAGGTCCTTGATCCGATTGCCGGGCAAGCCTGGTTCGAGGGCCCGGAGCCGGCGCACCACGGCATCCTCGAACGGCACCTCGGGTTCCGGCGGATAGCGATCGATGCCTTCCCGCCCCGACAGTACCGACGGCCGCGGAAAACGAAGAAAGATGGGCTGGGTAAAATGCGGGTGACGGATCATCAGCTCGCCCTTGGGCAGCGCCGCCAGCTTGGCCTTGATGGCCGGCGACAGAATCCCGTACCCCGGCGTAGCGAGCTCATCCGCATCGAGCCGGCCGTAGACCGCCGTACCCGCATTGCCGACGACCCGCTTGTGCACCTGGGAGCGAAACTGCTGCGCCGAGAAGAGCACCAGGCCGAGATAGCGACCCCGCTCGGAAAGGTCGAGCAACATCTTCCGAACGTAGGTGTCGTGCCCTTCCTGCGGAGCATACTTGTTGAGCTCGTCGACGAAGACCGCGACGTGCTCGACGCCAAGATCCCGACGCTCGAGATGTTCGCGCAGCTTGGACACGATCCGCGCAAAGACGAGATCCTGCGCCAGCGGATCGAGACCCGCGACGTCCACGACATAGACGGTCCGGTCGCCGAACTCGCCCCACGGCAAATCATTGACCTCACCGTTGTCGGTCACCAAGCCCTTGGACCGGGTGCTGATATTGCCAAGCCGATTGCGGATTTTCCGAATGGTGGCAACATGATGCGTGCGCCAGATCTCGCTGCCCCGAGTCGTTTCGAGAAAGTTGAAGATCGCCTTGAAGAAGTCTTCGAGCTCGGCAAAGCTGCGCACCGCAAAGGTCTGCCCCGACACCTCGTCATTAAACTCTTTGCCGACGACCCGCTCCGCCAGGAAATCGATGAAGCCGTCGGCCTTGGCATCGATGTCGTCGCGGTTGAGCAGCACTTCGGTGTAGTCCAGTACCTCGCGAAGGCCCCAGACGAGCGGCTCGGTCGGAATCAGCTCGGGATTGGTGCGCAGGGTGTTGAGATTGACGCCGTCATTCTTGAACGGCGCAAAGTAGCGCACCCGATCGAAGGGCCGCGGCTCGAGACCGAGCCGGTCATACAGGTGGCGATCCTGGTCGTTCAGGGTGCCCTGCCGATCGAGAAACAGCAGGTCAGGGCCTTTGACGTTGAAGCAGAGCGCCGCGACCCGCCCTTTGTGCGGCGGAAACCGCTGAAAAATCGAGGTCAGAAAGAACTCGACCGCCGAAGTCTTCGTGGCCAGACCGGACACCCCCGTAATGTTGAGATGCGCGGCTTCCGGGCCAAGCAGAAAGTCGGCGTCGAGGTACACGGGAGCCTCGAGCCCGCCTGCGGCATAGACGCCGACGGGCACGCCGGTCGGCTTGTCGCCGCCGATGTAGGCGTCCATCCTGAGCGCAAAGGCCACATCTTCGTCGGAGGCAAGGTGCACCTCACCGAGCGGCACGGCCTGCAGTGGCTCCTCCGGCTCGTGGCGCAGCACGGCGGTCTGGAACAGGCGGATCTCACTCCGCTCGCTGGGCTCGACCGGGCTGTTGGGATCGCCGTCGGCGCCGTAGACCGCGTCCATCGGGGTTGCCAGGTCCGAATAGGCAAACGCATCCGTCACGACGCCATAGACTGATCGCCCGGGCGACTCGACCCGGACGATGGAACCGATGCCTACGGCCGTGTCTCGCGCGGTCCAAAACAGGAACTGATGCGGCGTACTCGGTTTGAGCTCCGTCGCGACGACACGTCCGATCATCGGGCCCTCAAATGGCGTTCGACCTGGGCCACGCCGTACAGCAAGCGGTCCCACCGCGCGTCGGGCCGAGCAATCGGGGCCCGCTCGGCCAGGAGCCAGCCCGAGACGCGCTCGGCGTGCTCAGCCCGCTCGGTGCGGGCCGCGACTTCGATGCGCACCAGGCCGTGGAAAAGATCTTTGCCCTCGTGCGCCCAGAGTCGAAGCGCCCAGGAATCGACCGGTGCCGCGTGGGGCGTCGCGGGGCGGAACACACTGGTCCGGTGCCCCTGCGGCAGCGACAAGTACAGGTGACTGGTCTCGGGATCGTCGAAGGGCAGCGTCGCGTGGCTTTTCGACACCCCGATGACGCGCGGATCAGACCCGAGCCGATCGAAATGGGGTAACACACCGTCGACGACGAGCCAGGACGGATCGTCACGGCGAAACTGCGCAGCGACCCGCCACTCCAGCGCGCTGCGGTAGTCATCGACCGCTCGGTGCGCCTTCTCGAGTTCTTCGAGGGGATGAACCGGGCCGTCGAGATCGAGCTCGACCCGGCCAAAATCCGGCAGCCGATCGGCAAAGGCAGCCAGCGCATTCGGCGCACCGATCAGCAGCCGGCCGCCGTCGTGCGCCACCGTGCGGAACTGCCCGTCGACCCGGAGGCGGACCGCGGCGCCAATCAGGGCCGCCACCACCGGCGAAGTGCCGACATAACTGACGACTTCGTAGCGCTGCGTGCCGTCGAGAAAAGCAATCGGCTCAGGGCACGGGCTCCGGGTCACCGGATGCACGGCAAGAGTCGACCCTTCGACGACGGTCGACTGGATCTGGCGGTAGACATCGGGGCGCCCCTCGACAGCCGGCGGCATGGTCGAGGCCGCCACGGCGCCGGGGGTGCCCTCAATCGCCCGGCGCACTCGTGCAAAGAGGAGCCGCGTACTCACACCCCGCCCGCTTCGAACTCCGCGATGCAGCGCATCAACCGATGGATCGCCTTCTCGAGATCCTTGTCCGACGCGGCGTACGAGAGCCGAATCCAACGGTCGTCGCCGAACGCGGCGCCCGGCACCGCCGCCACACCGTGCTCGGTGAGCAGGCGTTCGCAGAACTTGGTACCGGTCACCACCGGCTTCTGGCGAATGCCGTCGACCCGGAAGAACAGGTAGAACGCACCCAGCGGCTCGACGAACTCGATGCCGGGCGCTTCGGTCCGAAACCGCTCGACCAGCCGATCGCGCCGCCGACGAAATGCGGCCGTCATCTTGACGACTTCCTGCTCGACCTTGGGATCCGAAAAGGCCGCTGCCGCCGCTACCTGGGCGGGATGATTGGCCCCGGTCGTCGTGTGCGACTGCAGGTTGGCCATGGCCTTGACGATGGTCGGCGGCGCGTAGGCCGCGCCGATCCGCCAGCCGGTCATCGCATACGCTTTGCTGGCGCCGTAGATGACGACGGTCTTCTCGAGATACTCGTCCGGCAGGTCGAAGAACGACGGAGCCGCCCCCGGCCCGTAGTAGATCCGGCGGTAGATCTCGTCGCTGATGACCCAGATGTTGTGCTTCCGGGCCCAGTCGCCGATGGCACGAAGTTCTGACAGGGTGTAGACCGCCCCGGTCGGATTGCACGGCGAGCAGAGAATGATGCCGCGCACGAGCTTGTCGAAGTGCCGATCGAGATCTTTGACGCTGACCTTGAGCCCCCACTCGACTTCGCCCGGCACCATCACCGGCTCGGCCCGCGAGAGGTGCACGATCTGGGGATACGAGACCCAGGCCGGCGCCGGAATCAGGACCTTGTCTTTCGGCCCGAACAGCGAAAAGCAGGCGTTGAAGAGCGATTGCTTCGACCCCGAGCTGATCACGAAGCGATCCGGATCGACCGCGCGGCCTCCCGAGAGCTGGCTCAAATGGGTGGCCATGGCGTTCCGTAGTTCCGGAATGCCGACGTTGGGCGGATACCGGGTCTGCCCCTTCTGAATCGCCTGGATTCCCGCCTGCGCCACCGGCGCCGGCGTATCGAAGTCAGGCTCCCCGACGCTCAGGTCGACCACGTCCTTGCCCAACGCACGGAGTCGGCGCGCCTCGGCGTTGATGGCGACCGTTTCGGAACCTTTGATGTGGGTCAGATTGCTGGACACAGGATCGGGGAGGCGAAGCACCTTCGTCACGGGGATTTGCTCGGGAAGTTGAGGTTTCGCGAAGGTTCGTGGGTTGCCCGAGCGAAGTCAATGTTAGATTACGGTGTTATGCTGATACCGGTGCGGTTGGGCCGCACCCGGGCGTAACGAGCCGTTTCATTGACAATCGAGGTACCCGTGTCCGACGTCGAACTGACCAACCCGCCGGTGAGCGGGTCGCTGGAAGCCTTTGGGGTAGCATCCGCCGCCGCCGTAGCCGCCCGCGGCAACAGCCTCGTCTTGGCTGCCCCGCCGGCCCCGGCCTACACCCTTCCCGTCCTTGCCGCCCTGCTCGGGCGCCCGGCCGAATCGGCCGAGGCGGGACCGGTCCTGGTCATCGCCCCGGACGCGTCCCTCGAAGCCTGGGGCCAGGCCGTTGCGCTGGCCGGTCGACAAGCCGGCATCACGGTCGCCGTCGCGCCGAATCCCAGTCGGGCCGCGCACCACCTCGCCTCCAGCCGCGTTGCCGCGCTGGTCCTGTCCCTCGCCACCACCACCGAACTGCTCCGCCGCAGCCAGCTGCGCACCGATGGGATCCGGGGCGTGGTCATCATCTGGCCTGAACTGGAGCTGTCCGACGAAGGCTTCGTGCCGATCTTTGCCGACCTGCCGAAGGAAACCCAGCGGGTCGTCGTGACGACCGACCCGGCAGGGACCGCCACCTTCGCCGAACGCTACGCTTGGCGCGCACCGACCATGGGGCCGCTGGCCAACCCGACCCAGCCGGCGCAGCTCGGCCGGGTCCGCGGTGCCGCGGTCCGCTGGGATGACCGGCTCGCCGCCGTGGCCCGCGCCGCCGACCTGCTCAACCTGGACGAGGTCGAAGTCTGGACCGCGTCGGCCGACTCGCACGAGGCGCTGACCGAACGACTCGCCGGGCATGGTGTCACCGCCCGACCGGTGGCCGGCGCCATTCCCGCCGGACCGGCCACGATCTTTTTCGATGCCCCCCCGCCGGAACTGCTCGCCCAGGCCGCCCTCGACACGAGCGTCGTGCTGATTGCCCCGGGCGCCGAGCGCTACTTTGCCCGGATTGCCGGGCGGATCGACCCACTGACGCTGCCCGGCGGCCTCGACCAGGCCGAGCGAGCCATTCAGGAAGATCGGCGCGCCATCCGCTCCCGACTGGAAGGCCCGATCGATCGGGGAGCTTACGCCACCGTCGCCCCGCTGCTGGACCGCTGGAGCGGCGCCGAGGTGGCGGTGGCCGTCCAGAGCCTCTGGACCGAAGCCCGGACCCGAGCACCCGCGCCCGCAGCCACAAGCGCGCCGCTGACGTCGCCCCATCCCAAGGTCTGGATCAATCTCGGTCGCAAAGACGGTGCAACCCCGGCCGAGCTGCTCAGCGTGGTCCTCGGCGCCGGCGTCAAGCGAGACACGCTTGGTCGGCTGGAACTCCGCGATGGCTTCTCACTCGTGGAAATGACGAGCGAGTTCGACGCGATCAACGCCGCCGAGAAGCTCGCCGGCCACGAGTACAAGGGACGCCGCCTGGCGGCGCGACTCGACCGGAGCCGCGAGAGCGACTCTCGCGATCGTGATTCACGGGATCGCGAATCGCGGGACCGGGCGCCGCGAGACCGGAAGCCCCGAGACGGCAGCCGTCCCCCGCGACGACCGGCTTGACCCGATCCGGCTGGTCATCTATCGTCGGACTCCTTCTCGTCCGAACCCCAGGAAAGCGCGGATGTATCACGCCTCGCGTACCGGCACCATCGAGGTCATTGCCGGTGTCATGTTCAGCGGCAAGAGCGAAGAGCTGATCCGGCGGGTGCGGCGGGCGTTGATTGCCCGCCGCCGCGTCCAGGTCTTCAAGAGCCACCTCGACGACCGCTACGGCGGCGTGGCCCGCGTCTCGAGTCATAACGGCGCCGACATCGAGGCCGTTCCGATCGACTCGGCCGCCGAGATTTTTCGGCAGGTACGGCCCGATACCGAAGTCGTCGCGATCGACGAGGCACAGTTCCTCGACCATGGAGTGACCGCCGTGGCCACCTCGCTGGCCGAGCGCGGCGTTCGGGTCATCCTGGCCGGAACAGATACTGATTTTCGCGGGCAGCCTTTCGGCCAAATGGGACCGCTGATGGCGGTGGCCGAAGACGTCACCAAGCTGCAGGCCATCTGTGTCGTCTGCGGCGACCTCGCCTGTCGCAACCAGCGGCTCATCGGCGGTCGGCCCGCGCGCTGGGACTCGCCCACGATCATGGTGGGCGGCACCGAAGCGTACGAAGCGCGCTGCCGCCGCTGCCATCGGGTGCCCAGGCAGGACGAAGACCAGACCAGGATTCTGTAGGCATGCTCAGCGTCGGCCTCACCGGCAATGTCGCCTCGGGCAAGTCGTCAGTGGCCCGAATGTTTGCCGAGTGGGGCGCCGTCGTCATCGATGCCGATGCCATCGTCCACGAGCTGCAGCAGCCTGGCACGGCGGTGTTCAAGGCCATGGTGGAGGAGTTCGGCCGGGAGATTCTGGCGGCGGACGGCACCCTCGACCGCGGGGTGCTCCGCGCCTTGATCTTCAACGACCCGGCGGCGCGCAAAAAGCTCAACGCCATTACCCACCCCGCCGTACGGGCCCGCCGCGACGGCATCATGGCCGAGGCTCGCCAGGCCGGCACTCCAATCGTGGTCCAAGACATTCCGCTGCTCTTCGAAGTACTCGACCCCGCGAGCTTCGATGCGGTGGTGCTGGTCGATGCTCCGATCGAAACCCGTCGCGCCCGGATGGAACGGATCCGCGGCCTCGACCCGGAAACCGCGCAAGCGATGATCGAGGCGCAGATTCCATCCGAGGAAAAACGCGCCCGCGCCACCTACGTAATCGACAACGACGGCAGCCTCGACGACCTCGAAGCTCGCGCGCGCGCCGTCTGGACCGACCTGATCCGGCGGGCCAACGGTCTCTCGGCTTGACCCTGCCCCCCCTGCGGGGTATCGTGTTACCCGTCTCACCACAAGGAACCACCCGGTGGCCAACGTCCCGGACGACCTCCGCTATACCGCCGAACACGAATGGATTCGCCAGACGGGCGAGGCCGGCGTGATCGAAATCGGTATCACTGAATACGCACAAGGCGAGCTGGGTGACGTCGTCTTCGTCAATCTGCCCAAAGTGGGCGACACCTTTTCGACCCATCAGGCCTTCGGCACGATCGAAGCTGTCAAAGCCGTTTCCGACCTGTACTCGCCGGTTGCCGGTGAGGTCGTCGAGGTCAACGGCGCGCTGGACACCGATCCGGCCCTCGTCAACCGGACGCCGTTCTCCGATGGTTGGATGATTCGGCTCAAAGCGTCGAACCCGGCAGAGCTCGACGGGCTGCTCGACGCAGCTGCGTATCGATCCCACATCGGCGCCTAACGCACCTCCGGATCGGATACGCTTGTCAACGCTGTCGCGGTGCCCCGGGGGTGAGACGCCTTCGGGGCATTTGCATTTGAACACCATCGGAACGTCACTACGACCATGAAGAATCCCGCTACGACATTCCTCGACCGCCATCTCGGGCCCCGGCCAACCGACGCCGACGCGATGTTGAACAGCCTGGGCTACCCGAGCCTCGACGGGCTGATCGACGCCGTCGTGCCGGCGGATATTCGCACCTCCGCCGCGCTCGACATCCCTGCCGCCGTGAGTGAGACGGAAGCCCTGGCCGAGCTGGCGGAACGCGCCGCGGCCAACGAAGTCTTCCGCTCCTGGCTGGGCATGGGATACTCGAACTGCCACGTGCCCGGCGTGATCCAGCGTAACATCCTGGAAAACCCGGGCTGGTACACGGCCTACACACCCTATCAGCCCGAGATTGCGCAGGGCCGGCTCGAGGCGCTGCTCAACTTCCAGACGGTCGTGAGCGACCTGACGGGCCTGCCGGTGGCCAGCGCGTCCCTACTCGACGAAGCCACCGCCGCAGCCGAAGCGTTCGGAGTCGCACTCGGCGTCACGACGGTCAAGGGCGACAAGACCTTCCTGATCGACAGCCGCTGTCACCCCCAGACGATTGCGGTCGTCGAGACCCGTGCCGAAGCCCGCGACGTTCGCATCGTCGTGGCCGATCCGAATGACTTCCTCTTCGATCCGTCGGTCATCGGCTGCCTGCTGCAGTATCCCTGCACCGAAGGCAGCGTGCGCGACCTGGCGTCGGTCGCTGCGCAGGCGCACGGCGTCAAAGCCCTGGTGGCGGTGGCCACCGACCTGCTCGCCTTGACCAAGCTCCAGGCCCCCGGCGACTGGGGCGCCGACCTGGCCGTCGGCAACACCCAGCGTTTCGGCGTGCCGCTGGGCTACGGCGGACCCCACGCCGCCTTCATGGCCGCTTCCGACGCGCTCAAGCGGCACCTGCCTGGCCGACTGATCGGCGTCTCCAAGGATCGCGAAGGCAAGATGGCGCTCCGGATGGCGCTGCAGACCCGCGAGCAGCACATCCGACGCGAGAAGGCCACCAGCAACATTTGCACGGCGCAGGTGCTGCTCGCGGTCATGGCGGGGATGTACGCGGTCTATCACGGCCCGGAGGGCTTGCTACACATTGCCAACCGGACACACCGCTTCGCCAAGTTGCTCGCCAAGCGAATTACCGCGGCGGGACACCGCCTGGCGCACCGGGCCTATTTCGATACCATCGCGATCGATGTCGATCCGGCAGCCGCCGCAGGCATTCATGCTGCCGCGCTCGAGCGCCGCATCAACTTGCGCGCCATCAGCCCGACCCGGATCGGCATCGCGCTCGACGAGACCACCACGGTCGCCGATCTGAACGACATCCTTGCCTGCTTCGCAGCGGACGCGGCACCGATCACAGAGACCGCCGAAGCGATCGACGATGCGATTCCCTCGGCGCTGGTGCGGACCTCAGCGTTCCTGACCCATCCGATTTTCCATCGCTACCGGTCGGAAACCGACATGCTCCGGTACATCCGGAAGCTCGAAGCCCGCGACCTCTCGCTCACGGCCGCGATGATTCCGCTCGGCTCCTGCACCATGAAGCTCAACGCGACGGCCGAGATGGTCGGGGTATCGTGGCCGGCATTCGGGGGCATCCACCCCTTTGCGCCGCGGGAGCAGGCCGCCGGCTACCAGCAGCTCTTCAGCGAGCTCGAAGCATGGCTCTCGTCCATCACCGGATTCGCCCGGGTGTCGCTGCAGCCGAACGCCGGCTCGCAGGGCGAGTTTGCCGGACTCATGGTGATCCGCGCCTACCACAAGGCCCGCGGCGACAAGCACCGGACGGTCTGCCTGATTCCGCAGTCGGCCCACGGCACCAATCCGGCCAGCGCCGTGATGGCCGGGTTCGATGTCGTGGTCACCAAGACCGATGCGCAGGGCAACATCGACATCGAGGACCTGCGCAAGCAGGCCTTGGCCCACGCCGACCGGCTCGGCGCGCTGATGGTGACCTATCCGTCGACGCACGGCGTCTTCGAGAGCGGCATTCGTGAGATCTGTCAGATCATTCATGATCATGGCGGCCAGGTCTACATGGACGGCGCCAACATGAACGCCCAGGTCGGCCTGACCTCGCCAGGGGTCATCGGCGCCGACGTCTGCCATCTGAACCTCCACAAGACGTTCTGCATTCCGCACGGCGGCGGCGGCCCGGGCATGGGACCGATCGGTGTGGCAGCGCACCTGGCGCCGTACCTGCCGACCCACCCGGTCATTCCGGTCGGCGGCCCCGAAAGCTGCGGAACCATCTCGGCGGCTCCCTGGGGCAGCCCGTCGATCCTGCCGATCAGCTGGGTCTACATCCGGATGATGGGCCCCGACGGCCTGACCCAGGCGACGAAGTACGCTATCCTCAACGCCAATTACCTGGCCAAGCGCCTGGCCGAGCACTACAAGGTGCTCTACACCGGCCGCGACGGGTTGGTGGCGCACGAGTGCATCGTCGACTTCCGCCCCTTCAAGGGGTCGGCCGGTCTCGAGGTCGAAGATGTCGCCAAGCGGCTGATCGACTACGGGTTCCATCCGCCGACGGTGTCGTTCCCGGTGGCGGGCACTCTGATGATCGAGCCGACCGAGAGCGAGTCCAAGGAAGAGATCGATCGCTTCTGTGACGCGCTGGCATCGATCCGCGAAGAGATTCGCGAAATCGAGTCCGGAGCAGCCGAGCGGGGCAACAACCTGCTCTTCCACGCACCGCACACCCTGCAGCTGGTGGCGGGCGACGAGTGGAACCGTCCCTACTCGCGCGAGCGCGCCGGCTTCCCGTCGGCAGCTGTGCGTGGTCACAAAATCTGGCCGACGGTGTCGCGTATCGATGGCGCCTACGGCGATCGGAACCTGGTCTGCGCTTGCCCGCCGATCGAGGAGTACATATCGTAAGCCACGCATCACCCTCGCCCGAGGCCACGATCGGCTCGGGCGAGTTCTGGATCGACACCCAGCCCAGACCGGGCTGGCAGAACATGGCCGTCGACCACGCCATGTTCGACTGGGCCGAGACCACGGGCCGCCAGCTCTGGCGGCTCTACCGCTGGGAACCCCACTGCCTCTCGTTCGGCCGCCACGAACCCGCTGCCCGCCGCTATGACCGCGCCCGGATCGACGCGCTGGGCCTCGATTGCGTCCGCCGACCGACCGGTGGTCGGGGCGTCTGGCACGCGCGGGAGCTGACCTACGCGGTAGCGGCCCCGGTCGCGACGTATGGCTCGCTGCAAACGGCCTATCGCGCCATCCATGCGGTGCTGGCGCGCGCCGTGGCCACGCTAGGTGCAGCTGCCGACCTGGCGGACGATCGGAGCGTCCCCGGGCTCGGCAGCGGCCCTTGCTTTGCCGCCCCCGTCGGGGGCGAGATCGTCATCGGTGGCAAGAAGGTCCTGGGCAGTGCCCAGCGGCGGGGCGACACCGCGCTGCTCCAGCACGGCTCCCTCCTCCTGGCAGACGATCAATCGCTGGTTCGGTCGGTCCACCACGCGGCACCGCCGACCGAACCGCCCGAGGCGCCCCTCAGCGCCGTGCTGGGCCACACCGTGACGTTCGACACGGCCGCCGCCGCCGTCACGGCTGCCCTGGCTGGAGCGGGCCTCCAGCCGGTCGCGCCCGACCGGCCCGACGAGGTTCTGCAACGCGCGGCGCTACATTACGATAGGTATCGATCCGATACTTGGACTTGGGAGCGGTAGCCACCTGGTCTCGAGGGATACGTAATGCCTGCTCGTTCAACACTGGCAGGGCTGCTGGTCATGCTGGTGGCTGCCCCGGCGGCCGCCCAGCGCGACGGGCAGTCCGGCACCATTTCGATCGTCATCGGCGCCGAACCAACGCTGCCGGTGCCGACCCTCTCGCTGGCCAAGGCCAACACGGACGTAGCCAGCCTGCTCTTCCTGCCCCTGGCTCGGCTGGGGCGGCGGATGGTCACAACCGACGAGAAGAGTTACGAGCCCGCCCTGGCGCGCTCCTGGCGACGGACCGACTCGGTCACCCTCGTCTTTGAACTCGACGAGCGGGCGCGGTGGCACGACGGCACCCCGGTCACGCCGCGGGATGTGGTCTGGAGCGTGAATCGGGCGCGAGATTCGACGGTCTCGCCCACCTACGCGCTGCTGCTGCGGAACATCGCATCGGTCACGGCGACGGGACCCCGGCAGGTCACCTTCCGGTTCCGTCACGCCTATGGTGACCAGATGTTCGACGCCGTCTCGAACGCGGTGCCGCTTCCTGCGCACCTCCTCGACACCATCCCGGCGGCCCGGCTGGCCTCATCGGCCTACGTGTCCCGACCGGTCGGCAACGGGCCCTTTCGCTGGGGCAGACTCGAACCGGGTCGCCAGCTCGAGCTCGCCGCCGTGCCCGACTTCTTCCTGGGCGCCCCCAAGCTTCATCGGGTCGTCTTCCTGGTGGTGCGCGCCGCCGAAGCCCAGCTCAACCTGGTGCTCGACGGCACCGCAGACGCGTACGAAGCGTCGCTGCTGCCGCGCCAGATCACGCCGATCATGGAGCAGCCGCACCTCGATATCAAAACGCAGTCGTCGTTCAGCGTGGGGTATCTGCTGTTCAACCAGCGGGCCGCCGGCAATCGCAGCCAGCCCCATCCGATCCTGGCCGATCGCGAGGTTCGCCACGCGATCTCCCTCGCAATCGATCGCCAGCGCCTGGTCCGGTCGGTCTTCGGACCCTACGCATCGATCGTCGACGGCCCGATGGGACAGGCCACCTGGATTCGTCGTCACACCGCCAAAGGCCCGGCGTTCGACCCGGCGGAGGCCCGCCGGATCCTGGCGTCGCGCGGCTGGCGCGACAGCGACGGTGACGGTTATCTCGACAAAGACGGCGCACGGCTGACCCTGCGCCTGATCTACCCTGGCACCAGCACGCCGCGGGTCAGCATGGCCGAGCCGATTCAGGCCATGCTTCGCCAGGTCGGCATCCAGGTCGAGCTGCAGCGGCTCGACGGACCGGTCTGGGCCGAGCGTCGGGGCAAAGGTGAGTTCGACATCGACTTCTCGCAGGCAACCCTGGTGCCGACCCCGGCCGGGCTGGTGCAGAGCTGGTCGTGCGCCGGCGTGGGCGGAAGTAACGTCGGATCAGCCTGCAACCCGAGCTTCGATGAAGCCTACGCTGCGGCCGTTCGGGCCACCGGCTCGGCGGCGGCAGAGCGGTGGCATGATGCCATCGCCATCCTGCAGCGCGATTACCCCGCAGTCTTCCTCTACTCCCCGGCCCAGGCGCTCGTGGTGCACCGCCGCTACCGCGACGTCAGCATCCGCCCGGACGGCACCTGGACCGATCTCTGGCGCTGGTCGGTCGATCCGGCTCGCCGGATCGCACGGGATCAGCGTTAGGCGGCGTGACCCGCTGGCTGATCCGCCGTCTGCTCCAGGCCGCCGCCACCTTTGCCGTGGTGGCGGTCCTCCTCTTCATCCTGATGCGGCTCGCCCCAGGCGATCCGCTGGCCCGCCTGACCGATGACCGCCCCGTCGCCCCGGCCGAACGGGCCCGCCTCGAAGCCATCTTCGGGCTCGATCAGCCGATCGCTACGCAGCTGACTGGGTTCTTGTCCGCAGCGGTACGCGGCGATTTCGGTGTCTCGATCGAGTATTATCCCGTCCGCGTCGGCGACCTGGTCCAGAGCCGGCTCGGCCCGTCACTCCTGCTCGGTGTGACGGTCCTGCTCGTCAATCTGACGCTCGGCGTCTGGCTCGGCGTGCTGCAGGCCAGGCGGCGCGGCTCTCGGCTCGATCGATGGTTGACCCGGATCTCGCTGGCCGGCTATGCGGCGCCGAGTTTCTGGCTCGCCCTGGTGCTGGTGTCGCTCTTTGCCATCAAGTGGCGCCTGCTGCCAGCTGCGCAAATGACCGACCCGCTGCTCCCGGCCGACGCGGGCTGGCTGGTCCGCACCGGCGACCTCCTGGCCCACCTGGTGCTGCCCACCGTTACCCTGTCCGTCGTCACCCTCGCCGCGACGATGCGCTACCAGCGGAGCGCCATGCTCGAGGTTCTCCGCCTCGACTTCGTCCGCGCGGCCTACGCGCGCGGCCTGACCGAGCGAACCGTGATCTGGCGGCATGCCTGGCGCAACGCGCTCTTCCCGGTCCTGACGCTGCTCGGACTCTGGCTCCCGGTCCTCGTATCAGGTGCGGTCTTCGTCGAGTCGGTCTTCAACTGGCCCGGACTCGGCTCCCTCGCAGCTGGCGCCATTGCAACTCGCGACTATCCGGTCCTGATGGCAACCTCGCTGCTCGTGTCCGGCGCCGTGCTGATGGGCGGCGTGCTGACCGATCTGGCGTATCAGGCCCTCGATCCGAGGACGCGAGCCGAATGACCGGCTCACTTTTCGCCACGCTGCTCGCGGCCTGGCGGGCGCCGTCGGGCAAGGCGGGGTTCCTGCTCCTCCTGGCGCTAGTCCTCTTTGCCCTGATCGGCCCGCTCGTGCTGCCGGACCCGACCGCAATGCCGGATCTGGGCGCCGCCGCCGAAGGACCGAGCCTGAGCCACCCCTTCGGCACCGATGGCATGAGCCGAGATGTCCTGGCACGCGTGGCAACCGGAGCCCGGATCTCCCTCTCGATCGCGGTCATCGCCGTGCTCCTTTCGCTCACCATCGGCACCGCGGTGGGCCTCGCTGCCGGATTTCTGGGCGGCGTGGTCGATTCGGTCCTGATGCGTATCGTCGACGCGGCGCTCGCGGTGCCGCGCCTCTTCATCCTGCTACTCCTCCTGGTCGTCTGGGAACGCATGCCGATTCCGGTGCTGATCCTCGTCATCGGCGCCACCGGCTGGTTCGGCACCAGTCGCTTGGTCCGCGGCGAGGTGCTCCGGCTCCGGTCGGAAGGCTACCTCCAGGCGGCGCAGGCGCTCGGCGCCGGGCGATTCCGGACTATCTTTCGGCATCTCCTCCCCAACGTGACCGGGGTCATTCTGGTGAGTGCCACGCTGAGCATCGGCGACGTCATCCTGCTCGAAGCCGGACTTTCCTACCTGGGCGTCGGCGTGCAACCGCCCACCCCGTCGTGGGGTGTCATGGTATTCGACGCTCGCAACGCGATGACGACCGCGCCGTGGACCCTGTTCTTCCCGGGTATCGCGGTTGTCGTGACCGTGCTGGCCACGAGTCTCGTGAGCGACGCGCTCCGCGCCGCCTTCGACCCCCGCAGCGCATGACCGCCCTCCTCACGGTCGAGAACCTGCGGATCACCTTCCCGACCAGGGCCGGGCTGTCGGTACCGGTCGACGGCGTCAGCTTCAGCATCGATCCGGGGGAACGAGTGGCACTCGTGGGCGAGTCGGGATCGGGCAAGAGCCTGACCAGCCTCGCACTGCTGCGGCTCGTTCCGCATCCCGGCGTGATTGCGCCGGGCAGCAGCATCCGCCTCCGCGACCTCGACGTCATGAGCCTCAGGGGCGAGGCGCTCCGCGCGATCCGTGGCGGTCAGATCGGCCTGATCTTCCAGGATCCGTCGACCAGTCTCAACCCGGTGCTGACGATCGGCTATCAGGTTCGCGAAGCCGTGCTGGCGCACCGCAAGCTGAGCGGGAGTGAGGCACGCGACCGCGCCGTTGCCCTGCTCGAGGAAGTCGGCATTCCCGACCCCGCCGGACGCTACGGCGCCTACCCGCATGAACTTTCGGGCGGGCTCAAACAGCGAGTCATGATCGCGATTGCGCTGGCTGGCGAACCCGACCTCCTCGTGGCCGACGAGCCGACCACCGCGCTCGACGTCACGGTCCAGGCCCAGATTCTGGAGCTGCTCGATCGGCTGCGCGCCGAGCGTGGCATGGCGACGCTGCTGATTACCCACGACCTGGGCGTGGTAGCCGGGCAGAGCGACCGGGTCCTGGTCATGTACGCGGGACAGCTCGTCGAAAGCGCACCAACCGAGCGCCTCTTCCGGGCGCCGGCCCACCCCTACACTCGCGCCCTGCTCCGCTCGATGCCACGCCTGACCGGACCGATCGAGCGGCTGGCTCAGATTGCCGGCTCGGTACCGCTGCCGCACGACTGGCCTGCCGGGTGCCGCTTTCACCCGCGCTGTGGCGAACGGATCAGCCCCTGCAGCACCGAGATACCGCCCCGAAGGCTGGTTACGCCGGGACACGAGGCCAAGTGCTGGCTGGTCGAGGGGGTCTCTCCGTGAGCGCGCTGCTCGAGGTGGTCGGACTGGTCAAGCACTACCGGCGGCCAACCGGGTGGATCCGCGCCGATCGGGTGACCCACGCCCTCAATGGCGTGTCCTTCACGGTCGCGGAACGGGAAACCCTTGCCCTGGTCGGTGAGTCGGGCTCGGGCAAGACGACCGCCGGCCGCGCGCTGCTCCGCCTGGTCGAACCGGACGCGGGAACAGTCAGATTCGACGGCGTCGATGTGCGCCAAGCGGACCGAAACGCAATGCGACAGCTGCGGAAACGAATGCAGATCGTCTTTCAGGACCCGTACAGCTCGCTCGACCCGCGGATGACGATCGGGGCGTCCGTTGCCGAAGGCATCGAGATTCACCGTCTGGTACCGCCTCGCGCCATTCGCGGGCGGGTGACAGAGCTGCTCGGCGAAGTCGGCCTGGACGGGTCGGCGGCAGACAAGTATCCGCACGAGTTCTCCGGGGGGCAGCGCCAGCGGATCGGGATTGCCCGCGCTCTGGCGGTCGATCCCGCCTTCATCGTGCTCGACGAACCGGTCTCGGCCCTCGACGTCTCGGTCCAGGCCCAGGTCATCAACCTGCTGCTCGACCTGCAGCGCGACCGGGGCCTGGCCTACCTGTTCATTGCCCACGACCTGTCCGTGGTGCGACAATTGTCTCACCGGGTCGCAGTGATGTACTACGGTCTGATCGTGGAAATCGGACCGCGCGACGAGATCCTCGACCACCCGCGCCACCCGTACACCCGGGCGCTGATCTCGGCGGTGCCGTCACCAACCCCGGGGCAACAGGGCCAGCGCATCGTGCTCGCGGGCGACCCGCCAAGCCCGACGGCGCCGCCAGCCGGCTGCCCGTTCCTCGGCCGCTGCTTCCATCCGGCCCGAAACGCCCGCTGCGCTGCGGAGCGACCGATCCTGCGACCGATCGGGGCAAGCGAGGTCGCCTGCCACCACGCCGAGGTGCCGGGGCAGTAGATGACCGGCGCCGGCACCATTCTGAACCGAACGTCGTAGGGGAGAGAACCTCACCTCGAGGAGAATCCGATGCCCGCTCCACTCTGGCTGATCGATGCCTTCACCAGTCGCCCGTTTCGGGGCAACCCCGCCGGGGTCTGCTGGCTCGACCACCCGGTGCCCGACACCTGGATGCAGTCTCTTGCCAACGAACTCAACCAGGCGGAGACCGCCTTTGTCAGCCCGACGGCCGACGGCTTCAACCTCCGCTGGTTCACGCCGGAAATCGAAGTCGACCTCTGCGGCCACGCCACACTCGCCACGGGTCACTTCCTGTGGACCTCGGGTCGGCTCGATCCGCGCCAGCCTGCGCGCTTTCATACCCGGAGCGGCGTGCTGACCGCGCGACGGGAACATGACGACCGCATCGTGCTCGACTTCCCGAGCCTGGAGGTGGTTCCAGTTGCTCCGCCGGAGGGATTCTTTGCCGCGCTCAACTTGCCCGGCGGCCTCGTCTACTCGAACCGCGCGGCGCAACCCGACTACCTGGTCATGCTCGACCGCGAAGTCGACGTCCACATCGTGATGCCCAACTTTGCAGCCCTCAAGAGCATCAACGCGCGCGGCGTCATCGTCACCGCACCTGGCGACCGCAAGGAAACCGATTTCGTTTCTCGTTTCTTTGCGCCGGCCGTCGGCATCGATGAGGATCCCGTCACTGGCTCGGCGCACTGCACCCTGGCCCCGTTCTGGGCGCCCCGGCTCGGCAAGAGTACCATGGTTGGCTACCAGGCCTCCCGGCGCGGCGGCGTAGTCGAGACCCGGATCGTCGACGACCGGGTTCACCTCGCCGGCCATGCGGTGACCATGGTCCGTGGTGAAGTCGATGCCCCCGGCACCGGAAACCCGACAGGCGCGGCCAACAGCTACAGCCACGGCGCCTGACGCATCGGCGTCGGCGGGTTCAATCGGGGTACGACAGATGCCGATGCAACGGGACATCGTCCTGCGCTGGATCCAGCAGCTCGCTGCGCTGATAGCCCGCTTGCTGCGCGGCGACCGCAGCCTGACCTTGGTAATCGTGCGAGAGGAGCTGGCCCAGGCATACGCCACCCTGCTGGGGCCGATCGATCGCCTGGCCGCCCACCTCGACCCGACCCGTGTCGCCGAGCTGCTGATCGACCCGCACCGGATTCACGGCTATGCCCAGCTCCTGGCGCTGGAGAGCGCCCTGGAACGCTTCGAGGGGCGAGCCGAGGCCGCGCAGTCTCTGGCCGAACGAGCCCGCGCCGTGCTCGACGAAGCCATCCATCGCAGCCGTGAGCCGGTACCAGAGTGGGAGGCATGGGCGGAGGCGCTCGATCAGGACGGGGCAAGCCTTCCAGACCAGGCTCCTCAGTAACAACGCCAATCCCGACGAGAAAGGCCCGATTCGCCGCCGCGAATCGGGCCTTTGCCACCCTGCGCATCCCGGCTACGAACGCGCCGCCAGCATCCGCCGGATCGGCACCACCAAGAGCGCCATCAGCACCGCAAAGACCAGCACGAAGACCGCATTCGCACCGAAGATCGAGGGCACAGAGAACGACTCGTACAAGCCGCCCACCCGCCCCGCAACCTTGTTCCCCACCGCCGATGCCAGGAACCAAACCCCCATCATCAGCCCCTGGACCCGGTTCGGCGCCAGCTTGGACATGGCCGAGAGACCCACCGGGCTCAAGCAGAGCTCACCCACGGTTTGCAGAAAGAAGCAGCCGATCAGCCACATCGGGCTGACTCGCTCGCCGCTTGCTGCGGATAACGCGCCCAGCACCATCAGCGCATAGCTGGCCGCGAGAAAGAAGAGACCCAGCGAAAACTTCGCCGGCTGGGACGGATTCTTGGTGCCCAGCTTGAGCCAGATCAGACCGACGATCGGCGCAAACACGATGATGAAGAACGAGTTGACCGACTGGAGCCAGGAGGGCGGATACGACCAGCCGAAGAACGTGTTTGCGGTGTTGCGATCGGCAAACAGGTTGAGCGTGGAGGCCGCCTGCTCGAACCCGGCCCAGAATACCGCCGCCCCCAGGAAGAGCACCACGATGACGATCAGCCGCTTCCGCTCCTCCGGGGTCCACTTGGCAACGGTGAACAGCCAGGTAAAGAAGCCCACGGTGAGGAAGATCAGAAAGGCGTCGATGAAGCCGGCAAACCCAGCCGCTGTCACCGTGATCGCCTCCATCCGATGCAGCAACGCCGTCACGACCACCGCACCGAGCACCACCGTCGCTACGACCCGGAACCAGCGCCAGGCCGTCGGACCTTCGGCCGGATGCGCCAACCCCAGCGGACGCTCCGCTCGCTCCGGAAACCGCTTCCGGCCGAGCTGATACTGGATCAAACCGAAGAACATGCCGACCGCAGCGGCGGCAAAGCCGAAATGCCAGGCGCTCTCCGGCTGCATGCCCCACCCGGCCAGCGTGGACCGAAATCCTTCCGACTGCGCGAAGAAGCCGCACACCAGCGGCCCCAGAAAGCCGCCCAGATTGATGCCCATATAGTAGAGCGAGAAGCCAGCGTCGCGACGAGTATCGTCGGGCGAGTAGAGCTGACCGACCATGGCCGAGATGTTGCCCTTGAGCAACCCGGTGCCCAGCACGAGCAGGATCAGGCCGAGGTAGAACGGCCCGAGTCCGGGAAAGGCAAGACTGATATGACCCGCCATAATCAAAACGCCGCCCCAGAAGACGGAGCGGCGCAGTCCAATCAGTTTGTCGGCGAACCAACCGCCCGCCATGGTCATCATATAGACCATGGCGGTATAGGTTCCTTGAATCGCCCCGGCCTCCGATACCGGCAGGCCCAGACCGCCCTCGGTCACCGGCGCCACCATGAACAGGATCAGGATGGCCCGCATGCCGTAGAAGCTGAACCGCTCCCACATTTCGGTAAAGAAGAGGGTGGAGAGGCCCAACGGATGTCCAAAGAATCGGCGGTCGGCTGCCAGCGCGGCTTCGGTAGGTGCGGTCGAATCGGACCCGGTCATGAACCTTTCCCCATCTTGCGTTTGAGCATCTCCAACTGCGCATCCGCGACCGACTCGGCCCGCTGCCGATCGAGTCGGGCTTTGAGCAGGCTCGACTCCTCGGAATCGATGGTGGGGTCAGCCATGCCGGCAGGTCCGCCGGCAAGTTCGTCCTCGCTACCCGGACCGCGCGAGCCCGCGTCGCCGATGCCCCGACGGGCAACCCGGTAGCGGTCGGCCAGCGTGTCGTATTCCTGCTGCGCAAGCGCGAGCTCGTCCTGCTGCACTGCCTGCTTGCGCTCCAAGAGCCCGATTCGCTGCCGATGACGATCAGCGAACTCGCGCGCAATCGTGGCCGTTTCGCTGTCGTTGATGTCGTCGGCCAGCTGACCTCGGCGAAGCGCGGCAGCCAGATGCTCTTGCTCAGCAGCCAGTTCCCGGACCGTGCGGTCGAGCGCGTCGGTCATGTCTTTGAGACCGACCTTGAGATCGACCAGCGCGTCGTGGAGGATGCCCGTCTGACTGCGACCGAGGCGGCCGAGCCCCTGCTCGTTCAGCAGGCGGTCGAGTCGGGCCTTGAGTTCTTCGAATCCCATAGTGGCGTCAAATGTTACCGCCCGATGGTATCTTTGGGAACCATGCGCCTCCCTGCCCTCGCTGCACCGATCGCCCTCCTGCTGCTGGCAGGATGCAGCCTGTCGGAGCGGGCCACCCGGTGCGGCATTGCCGCACTGGCGGGGCCGACCATGCTGCTGGAGGAGTTCACCCACCCAGGTAAAACGATGGCGACGGTGACCGTCCCGATGCCGGAAGTGCTCCCGGTTCGCATTGCGGTTGGCGCCGCCCAACGGGGGCTGGTCGGCCAGACCGACAGCACCTGGATCGTCGGCGTCGATGGGCCCTTCCCGCCGCTCCCGGAAAAGGGCTTCGGCATCCTGCTGGTCGACCCGGTGGTCGGCCCGCGCGGGGTACTGCTCTACGAAGGCAATCCGATCCGCGGAGCACCGATCCTGGGTTCGGTCCACGTCTCGGATCGGGTGCTGCCGATGATCGGCCTGCGCACGACGGTCGCGGCCTTCGAGGACAGAAACTGTCCGCTGTTCCCGGACTCTCTCCGACAGTGACTTCAGCTTTCCCCCGCGTCATCCATGTCGCGGCGGGACGGCAGTGGCGCGGCGGCGAGCGACAGGTCCTACTCCTCGCCCACGGCCTGGCCCGCGTCGGCGTCCCCCAACTCGTCATCACTGCCTCGCAGGGCCGATTGGCAGCCGAGCTCGATGTGATCGGGGTTCCCTGTCACCGCGTGCGCTGGTCAGTCGCCCTGTCGCCCGGCGCCGTACTCGCCACAGTCCGAGCCGCCCGGGCCGCTCCATCGCTGCTCCATGCGCACGACCCCCATGCCCTGGTCGTTGCCGGCCTGGCCAGGCTGGCTGTCCGGGTGCCCCTCGTGGTCACCCGACGGGTGACGTTCCCGCTTCGACGTCCGGGCTTCTGGGTGCGCAGCGACCGCATCATCGCCATCTCCGAGGCGGTCCGGGAGGCGCTGCTCACGAGCGGCATCGACCCGGCCCGCACCACGGTGGTACACTCGGCCGTCGACCTCGAAGCCACCCGAGCCACCACGGCTGCACCGCTCCACAGCCGGTTCGGGATCCCGGCCGGAGCACCGGTGGCCGTTTCGGTAGCCGCGCTGACCGCCGAGAAGGACCACCGGACCCTGATCGAGGCCGCCCGATCATTACACAGCAAGCGACGGGACCTGCATTGGCTCCTGGTCGGAGACGGCCCGCTTCGCCCCGAACTCGAGGCCGCCATCACCGCCTCGGGCTCGACCGGATTCGTCCACCTGGCCGGCCAGGTCGAGGACCCCCGCCCCTTGATCGCGGCGAGTTCGGTGTTCGTATCGACCTCGACGGACGAGGGCCTCGGCACCTCCATCCTCGATGCCATGGCCCTCGGCGTTCCCGTCGTGGCCACCCGAGTGGGCGGCACCCCTGAGCTCCTCGAGGGCGGTGCCGGGATCCTGACGGCGCCCGGATCGCCGGCGGCCGTGGCCGAGGCGGTTGACCTCATGCTGAGCGATGCGGTGCGCCGAGCCTGGACCCTGGAACGGGCCCGGGAGGCAGTTGCCCGGTTCGACCTGCCCGGGATGGTCGAGGGGGTCCGGCGCGTTTATCGTTCTGTCGTCCTAGCACGTTGACGGAGAATGATTTACGTCTGCATCCCGAGCCACGACGAGGCGGAAACCGTCGGGCTCGTGCTCTGGAAGATCCGCAAGGTGTTCGAGTCGCTTGGCCGCGAGTACCATGTCATGGTCGGCAACGACGGCTCGACCGATCACACGGGTGAGGTGCTGGAGACCTATGCTCAGGTGCTCCCGCTGACCTACCACTCGGATCGGACCCGCCGCGGCTACGCCGCCACGGCGGAGAACCTTCTGCGCCAGGCCGTCGCCTCGTCCAATCGCCCCAAGCGCGATGCGGCCATCCTGATGCACGGTGACTTCTCCCATGGCCCGGAATTGCTGCAGGAGTTCATTCGCCGTTTCGACAGCGGGGCCGATATGGTCGTGGGCGAGGGCGCCATCGACCCGGCCTGGGACCGGGGCTACCGCTGGACCCGCCTCTGGAGCGGCTACCTGCTCGGCAAGAGCGCCGGCGTGCCGGGCGTCAAAGATCCGACCTCGGGCTTCCTCGGCTTCCGCCTGGCCACCCTTCGGTCTGTGTTCCAGTCGCCTGAGCCCGTGCTGGTTTCGGAGGGATGGGCCGTCAACGCCGAGTTGGTCGGACGCGCGGCCGTGCACGCCCGCAGGATCGAAACCGTCTCATTTACCGAGCGGCACGACCTGAAAACCCGGCCCCGCCGGATTGCTCCATGGTCGATGGCGCGATCGCTATGGTCGTCGAGCGGCGTGGTCCGACGGGTGGTCCAGGCCGAACGAGGGGCCGCCGCCCGCGCCGGCCGGCGACGAGAACAAGGAGGTGCTGCATGATGCCAACCGTCGTCTCACTTGCCGTTCTGCTCGCGGCGGCCCCGCCGCCGGACAGCTCGGCTGCGGCCCGGTATCCGTTCAAGGTCGGTGAGCGTTTCGTCTATGACGCCCGTATGGGCATGCTCAAGCTCGGCGAAGGCTCCATCCACGTTGCCGGCATGGACACGGTTCGCGGCGAGGAAACCTTCCGGTTTCGCTTTCAGCTCGAGGGCGGAAACTTTGTGTTCAGGCTGAAGTCCGTGCTGGAGTCGTGGACGACCGTGCGTGATTTCAAATCGCTCCGCTTCCGCAACGACAACACGGAAAACGATCGGAACCGGATCCGCGACTATGACATCTATCCGGATTCAGGCTTCTTCCGGCAGCGCGGCCGCGACAACAAAGAAGCAACGCCAAGTCATCCTCTGGACGATGCATCGTTCCTGTATTTCGTCCGGACCGCCGAATTCGAGGTGGGCAAGAGCTACCGGTTCGACAAGTACTTCATGAACGACAAGAACCCGCTATTGATTCGGGTGCTCAAGAAGGAAGAGATGACCCTGCCGGATGGACGCAAGGTCGTCTGCTGGGTCTTGAATCCGGTCATCGATGACCGCGGCATGTTTGCCGATCGCGCCGATGCCCGCCTCTGGATTACCGACGACGCCGACCGGATCCCGGTGCAGATCCGCTCCAAGATGGCGTTTGGTTCGGTCACGCTTCGGCTGTCCCGAATCGAAAGCGCCAACGCCGACTAGGTTACGACCGCCCCCAGGAGCGGATACAACCGAGCCCGGATCGTCAGATGAACGATCCGGGCTCGTTGCTGTCCTGCCGGTCGGGCTAGACTTCGCTCGAACTCGAGCGTCCGCGAATCGTCTCGCGAATATTCTGCGCCGTTGAGGGGCTCACCACCTTGATCACCAGGTAGATCAGCCAGCCCAGGAAGGCAAACCACAGCAGGTTGAGGATCAGCCCGATCGCGCCTCCAATCAGGAAGCCGATGACCTTCATCCCGACCAGGAACAGGACGAAAACCCCAGCGAAACCTACGAGACCTCGGACCATGGTACCTTTCCTCCAGCGAAGAATGACATCAGGAATCTACTGTACGCGGGACGTTTCAGAAAGTTTCGTCCGGATCCTAAGTGACTAATTCTCATGATGTTGTGATTGTGGGTGCCGGCCCGGTCGGCGCCGCAGCGGCTCGGGAGCTGTCCCGCGTCGGTCGTCGTGTCCTCCTGATCGACCCCGGCTCCAAGCCCGGCGAAGCCTGGCGCGCCTCGGCCGGCATGCTGGCACCCCAGATCGAGACCCGCGAAGACACCCCACTGTTCGAGCTGGGCGTGGCCGGGCGCGAGTACTATCGGGACCGTGCCGCCGAGCTGGCAGACGAGACTGGCATCAACATCGGCTTGGTCGAAAGCGGGATCCTTCGCCTGGCGGTGACGGAGGCCGATGACTCGCTGCTCCGTTCAGCGGTGGCCTGGCAGCGCCAGCACGGCCAGCGAGCCGACTGGCTCGACCCGGACGAAGTGCGCAGCGAGTTTCCCTGGGTTGGTCGCAACCGGGGCGCGCTCTGGGCACCCCAGGACGGCGCCGTCGATCCGGTCCGACTGGTCGAAGCACTCCGAGCCAGCGCCATCCGGTCGGGCACACGGTTCGTTACTGACACAATCACGTCATTAGTGCGGCAAGGCGGCCGGATTACCGGTGTCGAAAGCGAACACGCCAGCTACGCTGCCGGGGAGGTCGTTCTGGCCGCCGGCGCCTGGACCGGGCGCCTGAGCGGTCTGCCGCGGCCGGTGTCGGTCGAGCCGGTTCGGGGCCAGATGATCGCCAAGCCGTGGCCGAAGCACATTCCTCCTGCCATCGTCTACGGTGCGCACGGCTACGTACTCGAACGCGCCGGCGAGGCGCTCTGCGGAGCGACCGTGGAACACGCGGGGTTCACGGTCGAAACAACCGCGAGCGGCGAACAGGAGGTCGCGGGCATTGCCGACGAGTTGATCCCGGTCCTGGGGTCGGCGCCGGTAACCCGCCGGTGGGCCGGCCTGCGACCCGGCACCCCGGACGGCCTGCCGATTTTCGGCGCCGAACCCGAAGCGCCCAATCTGTGGTACGCCACCGGCTACGGCCGGAACGGCATTCTGTTCGCCGGAATCACTGGCATTGCGCTGACACACCTGATGGCGCGTGAGGCCACCTTCGACGGCGTCCGGGCGCTCAGCCCCGGGCGGTTCTGGAGCTGGTAGCAGGCATGCTGGCACGACACCGGCTGGCGCAGTCGCTGTTGCTCGGAATGATGACAAGTCCCGCCGTTGCCCAGACAACCGTCCCTGCCGACCTTGAGGCCGAGCGTCGCGCCTTTACGGCATGGCTGGCGGACGCCGCGACTTCACCGCGCCGCGCCGTCGCGCACCACCCGGTGGGCCGCCGGCTGACGCTGGGCCCGGCAGACGCCGACGTACCCTTGGCCGACACACCCCTCGGAGTGATGACGGAACGCAACGGCAGCGTTGTCCTGACTGTCGACGGTACCTCACATCCGCTGGTCCGAGACCGTGCCGCACCCCTGGGCAGCTACCAGGTCGTGGCGGCCGGCCCGCCAACCCGAACCACGGTGACGGTTTACCGAACCGAAGCACCTTCGGCTGCTCCGCCGACCTACTTCCCCTACAACTCCTCCTGGCGGCACGAGGTCAGCCTGGAACGGTCGGGACAAGGCGGCGTGATGCGAATGCTGGCGCTCGACGGCATCGAGATCGAGGCTCGCCGTGCCGGGTCGGTTACGATTCGCGCAGGAGGCTCGTCAGTAACACTCCTCGTGGTCGAAACCCCCGCCCGGAGGGCGGACCTGCCAGCGGAGCTGGTGATCTATTTCCGAGATGCCACAGCAGGTCAGGGCAGCTACCCGGCGGGGCGTTTCGTCACCCTGCAACCTCTGGCGAACGGTCGGTTCCTGCTCGACTTCAATCGAAGCCGCAATCCGTACTGCGCCTACAACCCCGTCCTGCCCTGCCCCGCACCGGTTCGCGGCAACACGGTACCGGCCCGCGTGTCTGCTGGAGAGCGCTACACCGAGCTCCCTGAATAGGGCTGAGCGTCAGTCCGGTCAGGGGATGACGTTGATCAGGACTTGCGACGCTCCCTTCCTTGGCGCCACGGGATTCGGGGCCGAGCTGGCACCGATCGTCAAAGCGGCAGTACCAACCGCGAGGCCGGTGATCTTGGAGTTCTCGAGCAGGAGAAACGCTTCACCCAGCTCCAACTTGGGGTAGAAAAAGACTCGCGGTAGCGGCTGCCCAGCAGCGTTCTGCGCCCGGATCGAAAGGAGCTGCCCCAAGTCGAGGGTTTCCCCAACCTTGATATCGATCACCTTGGGTGACACGAGCACCGTGTCGACCTCGAGCGCCGTTTCGTCGCGCGCGACATCCTTCGCGGACGGTCCCTCAGGCGCCTCAGGCTCCCAGGTGAAGGTGTACCGGAACGACATACCCCGGTCGGGGTCGCGTGGGCGCACCCGGTGAACCAGCGCGGTCGAGCCTGCCGACACCTTGGTCTTGAACCGACGCGACGCACAACTCCCCTGAACATTTTCGCAGTCCATCAGGCGGATGCTGGTGAGCAGGATGTTCTCGGAGGAGCGGTTCGAAACGTAGATCACCTGTTCGAGTGACCCGCCGTGGCTCTGTTCCAGGCGGGTGGTCACCGTCTGGTTGGACGCCCGAACGGATTGGCCACTGGCCGCCGAAGCCAGGCCAACCACCAGAACCGTTGCAACAGACAGGCTGCGCATGGGATCGTCGATCGGATTGTCAGGACCCTAATACGGTACCTCTGCTGCGCAGCTCTGTCCAGAGCTACTCCGCCGGGCGTTCGACCGGAACCACCGCCTGCCCCGGCGGGCCATTGCCAGCCGGATCGGCCTCCTGCTTGCCCATGAAGCCGGGCAGCTCGACCCCGCCGATGTCCCGCATCACCTGCATCATCGGCGGCAAGGTACGCACCATGCTCTGCAGAAAGTTGGCCGCGCCACCCGAACCGGCCCCGGCCCCGCCTTCCCACACCACCACCTTGTCGAACTTAATGTTGGAAATCGCCTTGGCCGAGGTTTCCGCCAGGGTGTCGAGGTGCTCGAGCATCATCAGCTGATACGCTTCCTTGGCACCCCCGCAGGCCGCGACGATTTCCTTGAGGGCCGCCGCCTTCTTGGCCAGGATCTCATACTGGCCACGCGCCTCGGCCTCGAGCTTCATGTAGATGGCCTGGGCTTCTGCGGCGGCCTCGAGCTTGCGCCGCTCAGCAGCCGCCTCCGCCTCGACGATGACTTGAGCCTTCTCGGCTTTGGCCGGCGCCTCCAGCGCCGCGCGTCGCTCGGCTTCGACTCGCTCTGCCTCAGCTATCGCGGCTTTGGCCAGCGCCCGGTTCTGCGCCTCGCGGACCAGCGCCTCGGCCTCGCGCTTCTTGATCTCGGTGAGCTGGTACGCCTCGGCCTGGCGCAGCTGCAACTGCGCCTGGCTGGCCACGATCATGGTCTGCGACTCGACCTCGCCCGCGATCGCTGTGGCCTCGGCTGCGGCAATGGCCACGCGCCGCTCTCGCTCCGCATCCTTGACCTGCGCATCCCGCGCGAACACCGCGCGTTGCTCAGCTACCGTCTGCTCCTTCGCGAGCTCGGCAACCCGCACTGCGGTGTCCCGCTCGGCCTCGCGGGTGCCGATTTCCTTGAGCTTGGAGGCACTGGCCACCTGAACGGTCCGCTCGCGCTCGGCATCGGCCACACGCACCTCGCCGAGCTTCTCCTGCTCGGCCACGTCGCCGCGGGCCTGCTGCACGGCTTGCGCTGCTGCCTTTTTGCCGATGGCCTCGATGTAGCCGGAATCATCCTTCAAGTCGGTGATGTTCACGTTGATCAGCACCAGGCCGATCTTCTTGAGCTCCGGCTCGAGCGACTTCTGAACCTTGTGCAGGAATCCGTCCCGATCGCGATTGATCTCTTCGATCCCCATCGACGCAATCACCTGCCGCATCTGCCCGAAGATGATGTCCTGGGCCTGGCGCTTGATTTGATCGTGAGGCAGGCCGAGCAACCGGATGGCGGCGTTCTGGCGCACCTCCGACTCCGTCCCGATGGCAACCGTGAAAACGCTGGGCACCGCCACTCGGATGTTCTCGAGCGACAGGGCATCGCGAAGCGGAATCTCGATCTGGATCGGCTCGAGACTCAGGTAGGCGTACTCCTGGATCACCGGCCAGATGAAGGCACCGCCGCCCGAGATGCACCGCGCCACGCCGTCACCGCCGACTCTCCCGGAAATGACCAGCACCCGATTGGCGGGGCAGCGCTTGTACCGTTTGACCACCATCGACACGAAACCGACGATCAGCGCCGAACCGAAGAGAACGGCCAGGATCGACCAGAGCGGAAGGTCTAACATCGGGGCCTCAGGGCAAACGGGAATGGCTGCCGGTATCGGCAACCGAGTCGGACGCGACCACGATCGTCTCGTCGTCTACGATATCCACTACGCGAACGGCTGAACCCGTGGCAAGCGTCGCTCCGTCGGTAACTGCGTTGAGCTCGGCCAGTCGACCGTTGAGCGTCACGTGCACTTTGCCGGCCGACGCGCGCTGGCCCGGCACAGTGAGGTAGACGAACCCGGCCTCACCGATGGCCATGGCGACGTGCGCGCTCCGGTCGCTGTCGAGCCGACGGAGCACCCGCGTGGCATGCGCTACGCCAAGCATCGATCCGAACCCGGCCACGACGCCGATCGGCAGCGAGAGAAGGCTGCCCAGGCCCAGCCACTGCCCGGCCAAGCCGCCGATCCCGAAGAACGCCGCGCCCGCCGCGAGGGTGCGGACGCTGAACAGGTCCAGGCCGCCGTCGCCGCCGAGATCGTGATGCCCGCCGTCATGGTTGTGCCCGAAAATGCTCAGCCCGGTCTGGAGCAGCAGGAGGGCGCCGCCGATACCCACGCAGACGAAGTAGAATGTGGTCACAGAAGGAAATGAATATCGCCCCTTGGCAGCCGGCACCAGGGGCAAGAATCCGGACCTGCAAACTGGCCTCAGGCAACAGGTTAGACCATACCCCGCCGCCGCTTCTCGCCGTGCCGTTTCGCGACTATTCTTCTGGGTTGGATTCCGCTCTCAGCATTGGAGATCACGTTGGCGCTGCCGCTGGTGCAACTGACCCGTTCCCCCGCCGCTCCGGAAGCCGGGCGCCCGCTCGCGGTCGCAGAGGCTCCCCTCGAGCGCAAGCCCTCCTGGCTCAAGGTCAAAGCCCCGGGGGGCGGTAACTATATCAAGATCAAGAAGTTGATGCGGGACCTGGGCCTGCATACCGTGTGCGAGGAGGCCCGCTGCCCCAACATCGGCGAATGCTGGGAACACAAAGCCGCCACCTTCATGATCCTGGGCGACGTCTGCACCCGCAACTGCGCCTATTGCGCGGTGGCCCACGGTACCCCGGCACCCTACGACCCGGTCGAGCCGATCCGGTTGGCCGACGCCGTGGCGCAGATGGAATTGCAGCATGTGGTGATTACCTCGGTCGACCGCGACGACCTCGAGAATGGGGGCGCCGAGGCGTTTGCCGGGTGTATTACCGAGATCAAAAAGCGCCTGCCGCAGACCTCGGTCGAAGTGCTGATTCCGGATTTCAAGGGATCGGAAAAGGCACTGGCCATCGTGATGGAGGCCCGGCCAGACATTCTCAACCACAATCTTGAAACGGTCGAGCGACTCTACCGCTTGGCCCGACCGGGCGGACGCTATCCGCGCGCCCTGCAAGTGCTCGCGAATGCCCGCAAGCTGGTGCCCGACGGACTCACCAAGTCCGGCATCATTTTGGGCCTCGGTGAAGAGTGGGACGAACTGCTGCACGCGATGCGGGATCTGCGGCGTTCGGACGTGAACATTCTTACCCTCGGCCAGTACCTTCGGCCCTCGGACGGCCACCTGCCGATTGCTCGGTACTACACCCCCGAGGAGTTTGCCGAACTCAAGGTCATCGGGATGGAGATGGGCTTCGATCACGTGGAAGCCAGCCCCCTCACCCGATCCAGCTATCACGCCTGGGAGCAAGTCGACCAGGCCAAGGCTTCCAAAGCGAACTCATGACGACAACGACCAAGAAGACGTCGAGTGCCAAGCCGCCGGTTCAAAAGCCGCCGGACGAGGCCACCCAAGCCCTCCATCGCTCCTTCCTGCGGCAAATGCTCCTGATCCGCCGGTTCGAGGAGCGCGCCGGCGAGGCCTACTCGATGGGCAAGATCGGCGGGTTCTGTCACCTCTACATCGGCCAGGAAGCGGTGGCCGTCGGCACCATGGCCGCCCTGCGCCCCGACGATCACATCATCAGCGCCTATCGTGAACACGGCCACGCCCTCGCTCGCGGCATGACGAGCCGGGCCGTGATGGCCGAGCTGTTCGGCAAGGCGACCGGATGTTCGTCGGGCAAGGGCGGCTCGATGCACCTGTTCGATGCCTCGCTCGGATTCCTGGGCGGCCACGGCATCGTGGGCAGCCACATTCCGCTCGCTGCGGGCGTCGCGTTCGCCCACAAGTACCGCGGCGGCGATCAGGTTTGTGTCTGCTTCTTCGGTGAGGCAGCAGTCAACATCGGCGCCTTCCACGAGACGCTCAACATGGCGTCACTCTGGGGGCTGCCCGCCATTTTCATCGTCGAGAATAATGGCTACGGCATGGGCACCGCCGTCTCGCGCGCCGCAGCGGTAACGAGCCTCTCGGACCGCGGCACCTCATACGACATGCCGGCGGAAACGGTCGATGGGCAGGACGTGCTTACGGTGCGTGCGGCGGTCGAGGCCGCCGTGAATCGGGCGCGGGCGGAGTCGAAGCCGACCCTGCTCGAAATCAAGACGTACCGCTACGTCGGCCACTCGATGTCCGACGCAGCGCACGGCACCTACCGCACCAAGGAAGAGGTCGACGAGTACCGGCGCCGCGATCCGATCCAGGTGCTGGCCGATGTGATGCGAGGCGCCGGGTACTGGAACGACGAGCAGCACCAGGCCCTCGAGGCCGATGTCGCCGCTGAAGTCGACGACGCCTACACCTTCGCGGAAGAATCGCCCGACCCGGATCCGTCGGAGCTCTTCACCGACGTGTACGCACCGACAGGCGAGGAGGGCAGCAACTGATGGCTACGGTCACGTATCGTGACGCGCTCAATCAGGCGCTCCGCGAAGAGATGACGCGCGACGACCGCGTCTTTCTGATGGGTGAAGAGGTGGCCGAGTACGACGGCGCCTACAAAGTCAGCCGCGGTCTGCTCAAGGAGTTCGGCCCCAAGCGGGTGGTCGACACCCCGATTGCCGAATTGGGCTTTACCGGCATCGGCGTCGGCGCCGCGATGGTCGGCCTCCGGCCGGTCATCGAAATGATGACCTGGAACTTTGCCTTGCTGGCGATCGACCAGATCGTCAATTCCGCCGCCAAGATGCGCTACATGTCGGGTGGACAGGTCGGGGTACCGATCGTGTTCCGCGGGCCCGGTGGCGCCGCGCTGCAGCTCGCTGCCCAGCATTCGCAGGCGTTCGAGAGCTGGTACGCCCATATCCCGGGGCTCAAGGTTATCGCGCCGGCCACGCCCGCCGACGCCAAGGGTCTGCTCAAGGCCGCCATTCGCGACGACGACCCGATCGTCTTCATCGAAGGCGAGATGCTCTACAACCTGAAGGACGAAGTGCCGGACGAGGATCATGTGGTCCCGATCGGCAAGGCAGACATCAAGCGCGCCGGCAACGACGTGACGATCATCTGCCATTCGAAGACGGTGGCCCCGTCGCTCAAGGCGGCGGAGGCGCTTGCTGCGGATGGAGTGGAAGCCGAAGTCATCGACCTGCGGACGATTCGGCCGCTCGATGTCGAAGCGATCCTGACCTCGGTTGCCAAGACCAATCGTTGCGTCGTCGCCGAGGAGGGCTGGTCCTTTGCAGGCGTTGGGGCGCAGGTGGTCGACACGATTCAGCGCGAGGCCTTCGATGCGCTCGACGCCCCGGTCCTGCGGGTTACCGGCGCTGACGTGCCCATGCCGTACAACAAGTTCCTGGAGCGGGCGGCCAAGGTCGATGCCGCCAAGATTCAGGACGCCGCCAAGAAAGTGCTGTATCGCTGATGGCCACCAAGATCGTGATGGAGGCGCTCTCGCCCACGATGGAGGAAGGGCGCCTCGTCGAGTGGAAGAAGAACGAGGGCGACCCTGTCGCCGTCGGCGACGTGCTGGCCGAAGTCGAAACCGACAAGGCCGTCATGGAACTGGTCGCCCGCGGTGCCGGGGTCCTGCTCAAGCAGGCCGTGGCGGCAGGCACCACCGTGCCGGTATCGGACCTCGTCGGCTGGATCGGTGAGCCGGGCGAGAATGTCGACGGAGGCAAGGCCGCGCCCGAAGCGCCCAAGGGCGACAAGAAGGCCAAGCCCGAGGCCGCCGCCGCCACGCCGGCAGATGCGCCTGCGGAGGAGCCGGCCAAGGACAACTCGCCCAAAGACGATTCCCCCAAAGATGAGTCTGCCAAGGCCGCGCCCGCCAAGACCGCTGCAGAGCCGGTGTCTGCCTCCTCCGCAGCAACCGGACGAGTCAAGGCGTCGCCGTTGGCCCGGAAGATCGCAGCCGAGAAGGGCGTCGACCTCGCGCGGGTCAGCGGGTCCGGCCCGGAAGGTCGGGTCATCAAGCGCGACCTCGACGGCGTTGCCGCGTCGTCGGCCGCTGCTGCACCCGCACGATCCCTTCGGCAGGCCGACAAGCCGGCCGGCCCGGCGTTCGTCGACGTTCCGCTGTCGCAGATCCGGAAGACCATCGCCAAGCGGCTGGTGCAGTCGATCGGGCCGATTCCGACGTTCTATCTCACGTCGGAAATCGACATGGAGCGCGCCGCCGATCTCCGCGACCAGCTCAAGGGTGCCTACGGCGACGCCGCCAAGGTCTCGTTCAACGACCTGGTGGTGCGCGCCACCGCGCTGGCGCTTCGTGCGCACCCGGCCGTCAACGCCTGGTGGCAGGACGACCATATCCGCCAGTGGAACGAAATCCATGTCGGTATGGCGGTGGCAATTCCAGACGGCTTGATTACGCCGATCATCCGCAACGCCGACGGAAAGTCACTGCTCGAAATCGGCGCCGAGGCCAAGGAGCTCGCCGGCCGGGCGCGGGCCCGCAAGCTGCAGCCCGACGAGTACACCGGCGCCACGTTCTCGATTTCGAATCTCGGCATGTTCGACATCGAGCACTTCACTGCCGTGATCAATCCGCCCGAGGCCGGGATTCTCGCGATCGGATCGATCGCCACCATTCCGGCAGTGGTCAACGGCACCATCGTGCCGCGCAAGCGGATGCGAATCACCATGTCGTGCGATCATCGCGTCATCGATGGCGCCACCGGCGCCGAGTTCCTGAAGACGCTCAAGCAGCTGTTGGAGAATCCCGTCGCCCTGGTGTGGTGACTCTTGTGACTCGGGCGACGCGCGGCGCCGCCTTTCAACCCTGACCCTCGAGGTTGCTGTGTCCACCTTTGATGTCATCGTGCTCGGCGGCGGTCCCGCCGGTTACGTCGCGGCCATTCGCGCTGCGCAGCTCGGTCTCTCGACGGCGGTCGTCGAAAAGGAAAAGCTGGGCGGCGTCTGCGTCAACATCGGCTGCATTCCGACCAAGGCGCTGCTGCACAGTGCCTACGCACTCAATCTGATCAGCCATGATGCCAAGGCGCTCGGCATCGAGGTCGGTGAGGTCAAAGGCAACTACGGCGTGGCCATGAAGCGCTCGCGCCAGGTGTCGGAGCAGAACTCGAAGGGTGTCGAGTTCCTGATGAAGAAGAACAAAATCACCGTTATCAAAGGGACCGGAACGCTGCTGCCCGGCAAGAAGGTCAAGGTCGGCAGCGATACGCACAGCGCCAACAAGGCCGTCATCATTGCGACGGGCTCTCGCGTCAAAGGCATTCCCGCCATTGGACTCGAGATCAACAAGACCACGGTCATCAGCTCCGATGAGGCCCTGTTCCTCGAGAAGGTGCCGGCCTCGATTGCGATCGTCGGCGCGGGCGCGGTCGGTTCCGAGTTTGCCGACATCTTCAACGCGTTCGGATCCAAGGTCACCCTGATCGAAGCCCTGCCGCGGATCATCCCGATCGAAGACGCCGACGCGTCCGACGTGCTGACCAAGAGCTACAAGAAGCGCGGCATTGCCGTGCTCGCCGGCGCCAAGGTCAAGAAGGCCACGGTCGGTGCGAACGACGTGACGCTGGAAGTCGAAGCAGGCGGTAAGACCGAAACGATTACCGTCGAGAAGGTTCTGATGGCGGCGGGGCGCGCGGTCAACACCGAAGACATCGGCCTCGACAAGGTCGGGATCAAGCTGACCGATCGCGGCTTCATTCAGGTCAACCTCGCAACACTGGAAACCACCGCCGCCGGCTACTACGCCATCGGCGACGTGGCCGGTCCGCCGATGCTGGCGCACAAGGGCAGTCGCGAAGGCACCTATGTCGCCGAGGTCATTGCCGGACACAAGCCGCATCCGATCAAGTACGACAACGTGCCGAGCGTGACGTACTGCCATCCAGAAGTCGCCAGCATCGGTTTGACGGAAGATCAGTGCAAGGAGAAGAAGCTCGACTATCAGGTCGGCAAGTTCCCCTTCAGCGCCAACGGGCGGGCACGGGCCTCGAACGACACCGAAGGCTTCGTCAAGATCATTCGCGACAAGAAGTACGGCGAAATCCTGGGCGCCACGATCGTCGGAGGCCATGCGTCCGAGATGATCCACGAACTCGCCGTGGCGCGCGAAAACGAGTACACGGTGGAAGAAGTCGATCTCGCCATCCATGCCCACCCGACGCTCTCCGAAGCGATTGCCGAGGCGGCGCTCGACTCGATGGGCCGCGTCATCCATACCTGAGGCATGACGACCGGTACGCCCACTCCGAATCAGACCGAGCCGACGGCAACGCCCGTCGGCTTGGTGTTTGGATCCCTGACCATTGCCGTGCTGACGGGGATCGGCATTACCGCGATCGTCAGCTTCGCGGTTCGCACCCTGCAGATGGGAGCTCCTCCGCCGGCGGCGCCCGACGCCCGGGCCGCGCTGTCGAACGCCCTGGCAAGCGGCCCGATTCAGCTGCTGTTCGCGGGCGCCATCCTCTCCTGCCTCGCGGCCGGCATCATCGCCTGGCGGCTCTCAGCGCCGACGCGCGATCCCTTCCGCCGCGGTGTCGTCGGTATCATGGCGGCACTCGGCACCTTCGTGGCCGGTTTTGCCACGACCGTTCTTGCAGACCAGGCGGCGCTGGCGTTAGTGTCGCCGAATCCGGACGGCCTGCCGAGCCGAGTCGGCTTCGCTGCCCTCGCGGTTCTGGCATTTGGAGCCGCGGCACTATTGCGATCCCGGCGTCGTCCTGAGGCGTCGTGACAGCGGCAATTCGGGTCGTTGACCTGGGCCGCCGTCCGTACGGCGAAGTGCTCGAGTTGCAGCGGCGCCTCTGCCGGGAGCGGGTCGAGGGCAGCCGGACCGAGGACCTCCTGCTACTCGTCGAACACGACCCCGTCGTGACGCTCGGCCGCGGCACCCGGGCAACCAGCCTGCCCTTCGACCGCCTAACGCTCGAGGCCCGGGGCCTCGAGGTGTTCGAGATCGAGCGGGGGGGAGATGTCACCCTGCACGCCCCCGGGCAGCTCGTCGGATACCCGATCTTCCACCTCGAGTCGCATCGACCCGATCTTCACTGGTACCTCCGGCAGCTCGAGCAGGCGCTGATCGATGCGCTTGCTCAGCTCGGGGTGCCCTCCGATCGCAATCCAGGGCTCACCGGCGTCTGGACCGGCGGTCGCAAGATTGCCAGCATCGGCATCCACGTGAAGCGCTGGGTCACCTTTCATGGCTTTGCCCTCAACGTCACCACCGCACTCGATCTGTTTCAGTGGATCGTTCCCTGCGGCATTCACGGCGTTACCATGACCAGCATCGCGACCGAACTCGGCTCGAGCGGGCACAGTGGCGAGTTGGACGCGCGGGTACGTCAGGCCGTGACGGAGGCGTTCGGGCGGATCTTCGATCGCGCCACGATTATCGGCAGCCCCGCCGATCTGGCACCGATCGCGACCGCATCGTAGTCCAGAGCAACAGGCCCGCCGAACGCACCACTCTTCGTAGCCGAGTCCTGCAATTGGCCACTGGCCGCCCCAATCGGTTATCTTTCCCGCGTTATGGCTCAACCGATGGATCGCGCGAAGATCGACGCCGCCGCAGGCGACAAGGTCAGGGATATCCTCCAGGCTGCCTCTCGATGGGCGCAGGAGGTTCCACCGGCGCTCATGCCGAGTATTCGGGCTGTCTGCGTCCGTCTGGCGGAAATGGTGGCCGATCAGCGCCACTACCTCGCGCCGCTGCCGGAGCCGCAGGAGTCTGAGCGGGCCGCCCTTCTCACGGCCATCGCCGAGCAGTTGCGATCGGCTGCAGTCACGGAGGGCATCGACGGCCTGCTATCGGAGTTGTCCGAAATGGAACTGCGGGCCACGGCCTCATGGTCCCTGGTCGAAGGCGCTCAGAGCGAATGGATTGCCACTGCGATTCGCTTCCTCGAAGCGAAATCGGCTGCGCTGCCAAAGGCAGAGCAGCCGGATGCCTACTGGGCCGATGATGTCGTCGCCGGCATCATTGCCTCGGTTCGCGCGCTGATTGGCGTCGATGAACTCCAGGCGCGAACGGAAGCGCGCTACTCGGGCACCTTCAAGCGACCGCCCGAGCCGGAATAGCATCGAGGCGTGCGGCGTATGGCCGCACGCCTCCTGCAAGGGCTCACGCCTCCGGAGCCGTTGCCGCCTGACCCGTCGACGCGGTTCCCTTCTCCGCCAGCTTCTCGAAGAACCTGCCGAACACCACCACGCCGTCCCAGAGCTGCTGAAGATCCAGCTTCTCGTTAGGCGAGTGCAGACCGTCATCGGGAAGCCCGATTCCGCTCAGCACCACGGGCGCACCCAACTTCGCAAAGTCAGCTACCACGGGAATCGACCCGCCAGCACGCACCGGCACGGTACCGCGTCCGACGACCTCGCGGAATGCTTCGTCGAGTTTGCCGAACGCGGGGTGACTGACATCCATCTGAATCGGATCGCCACCGTGGAGGATGGTTACGGTGACATCAGCGTAGTCGGGCGCCAGCCTCGCTGCTGCTTTGGCAAGCCACTTCGACACCTTCTCGTACGTCAGCCCAGGCACCAGGCGGAGGCTTACCTTCGCGGTGGCGACCGCGGGAATCACGGTCTTGGCCCCCTCACCGACAAACCCACCCTTGATGCCGTGGATCTCGAAGGTTGGCAGCGCCCAGATCCGCTCCAGCACGGTGGCTTCTTCGACCCCGGTCAACGCACGGCCGGTCACTTCCTCCTTGAGGAATCGGGCCTCGTCGAATGGGAGGCTGTTCCAGCCGTCCCGCTCGGCGCGTGAGGGCTTCTCGACCGACTTGTAGAGCTTGGGAATGTTGATCTTGCCCGAGCGCTTCTTGAGGTCGGTCAGCAGCCGGACCAGGGTCTCGAGGGCATTGGGCGCGGCCCCGCCGTAAGAACCCGAGTGGAGATCCCGCTGCAAGGTGCGCACCTGGATCTCGGCGTAGCACATGCCGCGAAGGGCGGTGTACACGCCGGGCCAGCCAGCATCGAAGTAGCACATGTCGCAGACCAGGACGGCATCCGCCCGAGCCCGTTCGGGCTCGCGCGCCAGCAGGTCCTGGATCACGTGACCGCCCGATTCCTCCTCGCCTTCGATCATGAAACGAATGTTGATCGGCGGCTTGCCCTCGGCATCGAGCACCGCGCCATAGGCCTCGAGAAGACAAAAGACCTGACCTTTGTCGTCGGCGGCGCCGCGCGCGTAGAGACGGCCATCACGCACCGTTGGCGTGAAGGGCGGCGAGACCCATTCGTCGAGCGGATCGACCGGCTGCACGTCGTAGTGCCCGTAGATGAGCAGGGTTGGCGCCCCGGGGACCGCCGGGCTCTCCGCATAGACCACCGGGTGGCCGTTGCCTTCGATGACCTCCACCTTGGGGCATCCAAGCCGCTGCAACCGGCGCACCAGCCAGTCAGCTGCCCGGCGGCAATCGGTGGCGTGCTGCGGCAGGGCGCTGATGCTCGGAATCGAGAGAAACTCGACCAGCTCCGCGAGCATGCGGTCGCGCTGCTGGTCAATGGCGTTTGAATTGAGGGCCACGGCATTCACATAGGATGAGGGAGCCCCATATCTAGCCGATGCGGGGAGCGGATTCCAGTCGCAGGCCGCTTCCCCCGCCACCCCTCTTACACAACAAGTGTTATATTCCGCTCCGAACCCAGATCGGAGGGTCGTTTGTGACTCAGCCCGCACGCCTGCATCAGATCGGACAGGAGATCGGTGTCTCCTCGTGGCTCCTGATCGACCAGGATCGCGTCGATGCCTTTGCCAAGGTCACCAGCGACGCCGATCCCATGCACGTCGACCCCGCCTGGTGCGCCGAGCACAGCCCGTTTCGGGGAACCGTGTCGTTCGGCTTTCTGACCATGTCGCTCCTGACGCACCTGAGCCACGAGGTGCTGGGCTGGAGCGGCTCCGACAGCGTCGACCGCGACGGCTACGGCCTCAACTACGGCTTCGACCGCGTCCGCCTGATCGAACCTGTCCCGGTGGGCAGCCGTATTCGGGCGCGCTTCACACTGCTCGATCGAACCGAGCCGCGCCCTGGCGAAGCGCGCTTCAAGTACGGGGTCACGGTCGAGATCGAGGGTAAAACCCGCCCCGCCCTCGTCGCAGAGTGGTTGGCGCTCTGGGTCAACGGCTCCGCCGGCCACGCCCGGATTGCCAGCAAGCACGAGAACGCCTGAGATGACCCGGACGGTCCGGCCGGCTCGCCCGCTTCCCGAAGCGAAGCGGCCTCCTCGGCTGGATTTGATCAGTGACTACCCGAGGTACTGGGCCGGCATCGATCCTGACCGAGACGCCGTCATCTTCCGGCCGCTGCGGTGGTCATACCGGGAGCTGGCCGATCAGGTCGACAACTACGCACGAGCATTGCTCGCGGCCGGCGTGCGTCCCGGGCATCGAGTGGCAACCTTGTCCACGCCCCACCCGGATTTCTACGTCACGTTTCTGGCCGCGGCATCGATCGGCGCCATCTGGGTCGGCCTGAATCCCCGCTATCAGCGCCGCGAGCTCGACTACGTCCTGGGCGACGCGACCCCATCGCTCGTCTTTGCACGACAGACGGTGGGCGACCGCGACTACCGCGCCGACCTCGCGGCTCTGGCCGCTGCGCACCCCGGGGTGCGACAGTGGGTGGCCCTCGACGGCCCCGACGAGGCCCCCGACTCACGCAAGCGCTTCCTCGAGGCCGGGGCTGCCCTGTCAGATACGCAGCTTACCGAGGTGCGGGCATCCGTCTCCACGACGGACCCCTGCCTGATCGTCTACACCAGCGGCACGACCGGCCAGCCGAAAGGTGCCCTGATCAGTCACCACGGCTTGATTCGGGTGGCTCGCGTCCAGCACGGTGTCTGGCCCGTTCAGCCGCTTCGCATGGTCAACAATCTGCCGATCAATCATATCGGCTGCGCCGGCGACATCACCTGCGACACCCTGGTACCCGGCGGCGCCCTCATCTTCCAGGAGCAGTTCGAGCCGGGCGGCATGCTCGAGCTGTTGGAGCAGGAAGGCGCCACCGTCCTGGGCCACGTGCCGACTGCGCTGGAGTACCTGGCCCGCCACCCGCGCTTCGAAGCTACTGATTTCTCGCGGGTGCAGCTGATCATCTGGGCCGGCGCGGCAGCCCCGGTCACCCTGATCGAGCGACTGCGCACCAAATGTCCCGACCTGGCAAGCGCCTACGGCCTGACCGAAACCGTCGGCTCGGTCACCTTTACCTTCGACAGCGACAGCATCGAAGTCCTCGCCGGATCGATCGGCTGGCCGGTCGACGAGTACGAGATGCGTATCGCAGCCAGCGACGGCACCGCCCTGCCCCCCGGCGAGACCGGCGAGGTCCAGGTCCGCGGCGACTTCCTCACCCTCGGCTACTGGAACCGCCCCGAGGCCACTGCGGCGCTCTTTACCGCCGACGGCTGGATGCACACCGGCGACCTCGGCACGGTCAACCCCGATGGCAGCTACCGGCTGATCGGCCGGCTCAAGGAGATGTTCAAGTCGGGCGGCTACAATGTCTACCCGCGCGAGATCGAGATAGTTTTGGAAAGCCATCCCGATGTCGCCATGGCGGCGGTGATCGGCGTCGCAGACCCGACCTTCCAGGAAGTCGGTCACGCCTTCGTGCTGGTCCATCCGGGCCGGTCGCCGACGCCCGACGATCTGGAACAGCACTGCCGAGCCGCCCTCGCAAACTACAAAGTTCCCAAACGATTCGTCGTCGCAACGGATATGCCGATGCTGCCGATCGGTAAGATCGACAAACAGGCGCTTCGAGCCTCGCAAGCATAGATTCCGAGAATGACCGACCGCGCCCGTTCGTCGCTCGACGACAAGTATTTGCTGGAAGATGGCACCATCGCGCTGTCCGGCGTGCAGGCCCTGGTCCGGTTGCCGCTCGATCAGCACCGTGCCGATCGACGCGCCGGTCTCAATACCGCCACCCTGATTTCCGGCTATCGCGGCTCTCCCCTCGGCGGCTACGACTCGGCACTGGCGGCAGTCGGCAAGATCCTGACCGCACACCAGGTCACCTTTCTTCCCGGCGTGAACGAGGACCTCGGCGCCACCGCGGTCTTTGGCGCGCAGTTGGCAAACCTGCTGCCTCAGCCGCGCTACGACGGTGTGCTCGGGATCTGGTACGGCAAAGGCCCAGGCGTCGATCGCACCGGCGATGCCTTCCGCCATGCCAACCTGACGGGCGTGGGCAAGCACGGCGGCGTCCTCGCGGTTGCCGGCGACGATCCGGCCTCGAAATCCTCGACCGTTCCGTCCGCCTCCGAAGTCGCGCTGTTCGATGCGCAGATGCCGGTGCTCTACCCCGGCGATGTCCAGGGCGTCATCGATCTGGGACTCAAGGGTTTCGCGCTCTCGCGCTATTCGGGCCTCTGGGTCGGCGTCAAAATCACGACCAACGTGGCCGACGAGTTCTCGACGGCTCGCGTTTCTCCGCAGCAATCAGACTGGATCCGCCCGGAGTTCGAGTTCGGCGGCAAGCCATGGGCGCCAACCCAGAGCCATACCCTGTTCGCGCCGTACAACCTCCAGCTCGAGCAGGAGCTCTGGGAAGGACGGCTCGAGGCCGCCCGCCACTTTGCCGTGGCCAACGGCCTCAATCGCGTCGTGGTCGATCCGGCCAACGCCTGGCTCGGCATCGTCGCCGCGGGTAAGACGTACCTCGACCTGCGCGAGGCCCTGTCACGGCTCGACCTGACGGAGGCCGATCTGCACCGCGCCGGGATTCGTCTCCTGCGCATCGATATGCTCTATCCGCTCGACGGGCCCAGCCTGCGGCGCTTCGCGACTGGCCTGGAAGAGGTCCTGGTCCTCGAGGAAAAGCGATCCTTCCTCGAACTGCTGGTCCGCGACGCGCTCTACAGCATGCCCGATCGGCCACGAGTCGTCGGCAAGCGGGATGAGCAGGAGCGGATTCTGATTCCCGGCCATGGCGAGCTCGACGCAGACACGCTGCTCCCGCTGATCGCCGGACGCCTCGAGGCGCGACTTCCCGACATCGGCGCCCGACTCGCCAGGGTAACTGGAGGCCGCGCAGCACCGGCAGCTCCGCTCGGACTGGCGGCGCAGCGACTGGCGTACTTCTGTTCGGGCTGCCCGCACAACCGGTCGACCGTGGTGCCCGAGGGCTCGATTGCAGCCGCTGGCATCGGGTGCCACGGCATGGCGGTGACGATGGAGCGGGTCGGCGCGGGCTTTACCCAGATGGGCGGCGAAGGCGCCCAGTGGGTCGGGGCGGCGCCGTTCTCGGGTACCTCTCACATCTTCCAGAACATCGGCGACGGTACCCTGTTCCACTCCGGCTCGCTGGCCATCCGCCAGGCGGTTGCCGCCGGGACCAATATCACCTACAAGATTCTCTACAACGGCGCGGTCGCGATGACAGGCGGCCAGCATGCCGACGGCAGCATCGCGATTCCGGATCTGACCCGCGAGCTCGCCGCCGAGGGGGTCAAGCGCACCGTCGTGCTCACCGACGAGCTCGATCGCTATCGCGGCGTCACGCTCGCGAAGGGCGTCGAGGTCCGGTCTCGCGATACCCTCGACGCGACGCAGCGCGAGCTCCGCGAAACGCCGGGTGTCACCGCCCTGATCTACGATCAGCACTGCGCCGCCGACCTGCGCCGTCGCCGGAAGCGCGGCCTCGCGCCGGAACGCCAGCTCCGAGTGGTGATCAACGAGCGGGTCTGCGAAGGCTGCGGTGACTGCGGCGTCAAGTCGAACTGCCTCAGCGTGATGCCGGTCGACACCGAGTTCGGTCGCAAGACCCGGATCCATCAGTCGTCCTGCAACACCGACTACTCCTGCCTCGACGGCGATTGTCCCGCGTTCGTGACCGCGGTGCCCAGCCAGCAGGGCGCCTCGTCCCGGCACGCTGCCAAGCCGCCAGCTCCGATGTTCGAGATTCCGGCGGCTGCGCTGGCGGAACCGGCTCGGAGGGTCACTGCCGGCGCGAATCTGTACTTCATGGGTATCGGCGGCACCGGGGTCGTCACCGTCAATCAGGTCCTGGGCACGGCCGCGCTGCTCGACGGGCGCTCGGTGCGCTGCCTCGACCAGACCGGGCTGAGTCAGAAGGGTGGCGCGGTCGTGTCCCACCTGAAGATCGCGGCCACCGCCGAGGAGATGTCGAACAAGGTGGGCATCGGCGAGGCCGACGCATACATCGGCTTCGACGTCCTGACCGCCGCCGACGCGCGACATCTCGTGCGAGCACGGCCCGATCGCACCGTCGCCATTGTCTCGTCGAGCCGCATTCCAACCGGCCTGATGGTGCGGAATGCCGCGGTGGGCTTTCCCTCCGGCGACATGCTGCACCGCCGCATCGATGCCGCCACGCGCGCTGACGCCAACGTGTACCTCGACGCCGAGAGTTTGGCCGACCGCTATTTCGGTTCACACCTGGCGGCCAATTTCATTGTGGTTGGCGCTGCCTATCAGGCGGGCGTGGTTCCGATTGCCGCAAGCAAGATCGAGGCAGCCATTGCCCTGAACGGCGCTGCGGCGGCAATGAATACCCAGGCGTTCCGACTGGGGCGCCAGCTCGTGATCGACCCGGCATGGCAACCCGAAACGCCGATTTCCACCGGTGCGAGCAGCGCCCCGGTGTCACAACCCGCGCCGGTCCTGCCCGACGGGTTGCGTGGTCAGATCGAGGCTGCCGCAACGAGCCCGGAGCTCGAACGGCTGCTCACGAACCGCGCGGCCGACCTGATCGCGTACCAGAACACCAGCTACGCAGAGCGCTACCTCGGCTTTGTCGCCCAGGTCGCTCAGCGCGAGCAGTCGCTCGGGCTCGGCTCGGAGCTGGCGGAGGCAACGGCCCGGTACTTCTACAAGCTGATGGCCTACAAGGATGAGTACGAGGTTGCCCGCCTGATGCTCGACCCGGCGTTCCAGACCGCCCTCGACGATGCGGTTGGAGCCGGCGCCGCAATCCAGTACCGGCTGCATCCGCCGGCCCTCCGCGCCATGGGACTCAAACGGAAGCTCGCCTTGGGAAGCTGGTTCCGCCCCATGTTTCGGCTGCTCCGCTCGGCACGCGGTCTTCGCGGATCCTGGCTCGACCCGTTTGGCCGGGACGGCATCCGTCGGCTCGAACGGGCCCTGATCGACGAATACCGGGAGATGATCGAAGCGGAACTGGCTGCACTGTCGGGCGCAACGCATGCCCGGGCAGTCGCCCTGGCCCGCCTGCCCGACATGATTCGCGGCTACGAAGGTGTCAAGAAGGCCAACATCGAACGTTACCGCAACGCGATTCGGGAGCTCAAGGCGCCGCCCGCTCCGGCAGAACCGAGTCCGGCCCTGGCAGGCCGCTGAGTTCCGACGCGGCAGCGGCAGGGTCGACCCCGATCGCTGCCGCCAGTCGCTCGAACGCAGCACTGCCCTCGGCGCCTTCCATCAGCTTGATCAGTTCGGCCACACTCCGGGCCACCTCGCCCCCGTGCTGCTGGTACCAGCGCTCGAACCAATCGAGATGGGTTCGGTAGATCAGTACCCCGACCAGCTGAGCATTGTTGATCGGCCGCTCGGCCAGTCTTGCAACCTGATAGGTACGTAGCCGCGCACCGATCGGTCCCTCCAACCGGTCCTTCGACCAGCGACCGATGGCCGCCCTCCCTTCATCGAGCGCAGCGCCTTCGGGCTTGCTGTCGTAAAACGTCGTCAGCGTATCGATCAGCTCGCGATAGTACTCGGCCAGGACGATCTCATCGAGCCAGCGATCGCGGGCCCGGTCGGCTCGGATCGAGTCGCCCCGCCCGCGGAAAAACTCCTCGGCTGCACGATACCCGATCATCTGCGCCGCGCTCTCGTTGAAGGGCGTGGCGCTTTTGACGTACAGGGTATTGTGGGCAATCTCATGAAAGACCAGCGCAGCCAGTTCGACGGAATCTCGCACCAGGGCAGTCGAGAGGAGCGGATCGTTGAACCAGCCGAGGGTCGAGTATGCGGCCGCAGGCCTAAGCGAGATGTCATAACCGCGCTCGGCCCATTTTGTCGCCTCCCGCTCTGCCATCCCGACGTCGAAGAATCCCTTGTACGGCACCCGGCCAACGATGGGATACTTCCAGGTGACCGGACAAATGCAGTCCTTGCGTGAGCCGGTCAGCGACAGAAGCAGGGTGTCGCGCCCGACATCGGTATAGGCCGTGTACGTGTTCTTGGCCTCCAGGCCGATGGCCGCCGCATGCTCACGCACGTCGAGAACCAGCTGCAGAAACGCCCGGTCGCGGGCGGGAATCGTCGTGTCGCGGAGCATTTGCTCGAGCGGCTTCCGCTTCTGCAGGATGCGAGTCTGTTCCAGGCCTGCTCGGCTCAGGTAGCGCACGTCGTCGCTCGCGAGGTACGCGGCGCCGTAGCCGACGAAGAGCGCGACGGCTGCAATCAGGATTCCCATGCCGATCCGCTTCTTTCTCACGGGGTCCAGCGGACGCCGAACAGATGGACGCCTTTGCCCAGGGGACTCTCCGGCTGATAGGCGTAGTCGAACCGCGCGCTGCCCGCGACGAGGCTGCCGCCGTAGGTCGTCTTCGACAGGGTTCCGGAGACGCCATCCGGCTGTCCGCCGTGCCCGATCCGTCCGATCAGCCCGAGCCCGTAAAACACCGCACCGGCCTCGAGGCCGAAAACGGTGCGACGGCTCTGTCGCTCGGTCCAGGCCGTCTCGATCGTGGCCAACAGGCGTCCATTGGAGTAGGTATCGAGCAGATTCATGCTGAAGCCAAGGCGCCAGGTGCGCGGCAGCTCGAGCCCGCCGGACGAGACCGTCCACTCACCCACGTTGTGAACCGAAAGCGCCAGCGCCGCGATGTCGAAGAACGCGACCGTGGCACCGATGTCCGAGGTCACCGCGCGGGCCACTGTTCCGGCCGAGTCTTCGACCGAGACGTACTTGGCGCTGGTGCCCAAGGCCAGACCACTTCGACGGTAGACGGCGGTAGCCACCCAACTGAGGTTGTCGTAGATCGGGCTGGCCCGCGGCAACCGGAGGTACTGGTAACCGCCCCCGAGATTGAAATCGGCGATCCGAAAGGCCGCGCTACCCATCGTGTAGGTCGACCGATCGGGCAGACGAGCCAAGGTGCCCTCGAGACTCAGCGCCCGGATCGGGGCGAGCCCCGAGGGATTGCTGAAGACTGAGCCGGCATACCCGGGCATTGCCGCACCGGCGCCGGCCAGACCGGCAGCGCGCACGTTGGCCGGAAACGACACGATGGCGGGCGTTGGCCGAGTCGTTTGCGCAGCTAGCGGAAACGCCGCGGCCACGCCGAGCAGCAGGAGGAGAGCCTTCATTGGTATGGCGGAATCTGCCTCCACCCGGCGGCGGGCTCAAGCCACGCCGCCAGGCAGCAGGCTCGCCTAACGGATCCTGACGATGCCAAATCGGGCCCCGAGGGCGGGGTCGATGGCGTCGCCGGCCGCATTCCGGGCCAGCCGCACGTCGAGGGCTGCACCGTTGGCGCTCTGGACCAGGCGGAGGTGTCGTGCGCTGCCCCCCCGCAGCGTGCCCGTCCGGGTGTAGTTGCCGCTAACCTGTTCCGGAGTGAGTGGGAATCCAGTGAACGGCCCGGGCGGAGTGGCGGTCGACTGATTGACCGGATTGGTCCAGACGCCCCGCAGTCCCCAACTCTTGAGACGCAGACGCGAACTGGTCGCGACGAACCCGGGCATGTCGTCGAGATAATTCGCCATATGCCATTCGGTGACCAGGTCGGCAAACGACACGCCGGTGCGCGCCGCAAACGACGCCGCTCCGCCTGCCGCACTCACCAGGCTCGGGGTGAAATCGCCGCCCAGGATCGAATCGGTGGCAAAGTGATCGACCACCCAGCGGAGAAACAACCAGCTCGCACCCCGCTCCTCGAGACTGCCGTTCGACGAGGTTGGATAGACCAGGAAATGGCTTTCCGGATCGGCCAGATAGTCGTACGAGTTGATGATGTTCGACGAGATGTACTGGCTCCGGCACGAGGAGTACCCCGGGCACTCTGCATCGGGAATGAGACGCCCGGCCAGCTCCTCGGCGAAATGACTCAAGGCCTCGTTGACCCAGGTCTCTTCGGCACTGAGCCCGCGCCGGATGACGCGCTGATTCCAATTGATCATGTGCTGCAGCTCGTGAATCAGAGTCGGCTTGATGATCCGTACCGCAGCGGTTCGACTCACGGCAGAACACGTGGCCGTCGCCGGACTCGGAACCAGGGTGTAAAAGATCTCTCCCTGATTCGAGTTGGGGCCGGTCAGCAGGTCGGCGCCATAGAAGTAGCCCAGCACCCGGCCGTTGGTGCAGTCGGGTGTCAGGTTGTTGACTGACTTGGTGAGCAGAATCACGACCCGCTCGTTGTTGTCCAGGTCGGACTCCGCCCCGAACGCCGCGAGATTGATCGGATAGTGGTAGACGTCAAAGGTCCGTCCCAGGTCCTGAAAGTCGACTTCGAGAAGGGTGTCGACCTTGGGGACGTCGATTTCCATGTAGATCGCGGCCTTGGTGCCGACGTAGCGCGCCACCGCGACGACGTCGTCGAACTGCGCACACGTCACGGTCCGACAGGTCTTGAAGGTGCGCTGGTGTCCCACCACGGGCGGAGCAGCGGCGATACCCGGAGCCGGTGCTACGGGCGTACGCGCCGCGCCGCTCGCCACCAGTTCGGCCTCTTTCCGCCGCAGCATGTCGTGAAAGTCGTCTGCGGCGGTTCGGCGGCCGATCCGGAACGGCTCGTCGTCCCGTATGGCGGCCGCCGCGGCAGAGACCGCCAGTGCTGGGTTCCCGACGGCAAGATGGTAGGGGCCTGCAATGCCGGAGGCTGACCTGGCGCCCGTCCCGGACGCCACGACCAAGAGGTACTCGGCACCCTCGGCGCCGGCGACCGGGACCCGAACACAGCCGTTCCGGGTCGCCGGGTCGATCAGAGCATGCTGGCCCACCGCCAGCTGGGTAACCGGCTGGCTGGCACAGGCCGCTACACCGGCCGACGGGGGCGGAGGCGGTGGAACCGGATCGGTCGGTTCCGAGCTGCAGGATGCCAGGGCGGAAACCGCCACAGCAGCGATCAGGAATCGGCCCCGGGTACCGCGCGCATTTGAATCGGCCAGCTGCATGGTAACTCGTTGAAAATCAAGGTGTTTTGACAACGTCAGCTATCGTGGATAGCTTCCGAAACGCTGTCGGATGCGCGCTTTGGTACCCTGCAAAAAATAGCCCGCGCGAAGGCCTCCGACCAGCGACAAGGCTTACACTGTGCCCCCCTGACCGGAGCCGCGTCCGGAGCCGGATCGGGAGGCACGCTTCATTGGGGTGGCCCGCTGGCCGCCGCAGAGTCTAAGGTCTTCCGACGATGGGTTTCGTCCATCTCCACACCCACAGCGAGTACTCCCTGCTGGACGGGGCCAACCAGATCCCGGTCCTGGTCGACTACGTTCGCAGCTTGGGTATGGACAGCCTGGCCGTGACGGACCACGGCAACATGCACGGCGCCTGGGAGTTCTATGAGGCCGCCAGAGCCCGCAAGATCCGCCCGATTCTCGGCTTCGAAGCGTATCTCGCCTTCGGCGACCGGCGCTCCAACCAGAAGCCGGCCGACGCACCGGCCCACTACAGCCATCTCGTGCTGCTGGCCAAGAACCGGGTCGGCTACAAGAACCTGATCAAGCTGAGTTCGATCGGCTACGTGGAGGGTTTTTACCGCCGCCCCCGGATCGACAAAGAGGTGCTCGCCGAGCACGCCGAAGGCGTCATCTGCCTGGCAGCCTGCCTGTCTGGCGAGGTGGCCCTAAGCCTGCGCGCCGACCGGTATGACGAGGCCAAACGCTCCGCGCAGTGGTTCTCGCAGACCTTCGGCCCCGAGGGGTTCTGGCTCGAAATTCAGGATCACGGCATTCCCGACGAGAAGAAGGTGCTCGACGGAATGCTCGAGCTCTCGCGCGACCTGGGCCTGCCCGTGGTAGCCACCAACGACGCCCACTACCTCCGCAGAGAAGACGCCGAGGCCCACGACGTACTGCTCGCCATCGGCACCGGCGCCGACCTCGACGACCCGAAGCGTTTCCGCTTTACTGGCTCGGAAACGTACGTCAAGAGCGAAGAGGAGATGCGCAAGCTCTTCTCGCAGGTGCCGGAGTCGCTCGACAACACGGTCAAGGTCGCCGACCTCTGCGAGTTCGACTTCGAGAAGCGCTACTACGTTCCCGGCTTTCCCCGCCCCAAGGGATACGCCGACGACAACGCACTGCTGACCGACCTCGCTACGCAGGGAGCGGAGCGGCGCTATGGCACGCCGCTGCCGGACGCCGTGACCGAGCGGCTCCGCTATGAGCTCGGCGTCATCATCACCGCGGGGTACTCGGGCTACTTCCTGATCGTGCAGGACTTCATCGCGGCCGCGCGAGAGCGCGGTATCCCGGTCGGACCCGGCCGTGGCTCGGCCGCCGGTTCGCTGGTGGCCTACAGTCTCGGCATTACCGACGTCTGCCCACTCCAGTTCGACCTGCTCTTCGAGCGCTTCCTCAACCCGGAACGCGTCTCGATGCCCGACATCGACGTCGACTTCTGCTTCGAGCGCCGCGGCGAAGTGATCGAGTATGTCCGGAACCGGTATGGGCGCGACAGCGTCGGCCAGATCGTCACGTTCGGCACGATGAAGGCCCGCGCCGCCGTCAAGGACGTCGCGCGGGTCATGAAGATTCCGCCCGGCGAGGCGGACAAGATCACCAAGCTGATTCCGTCAGGACCGGCCTACAGTTTGACGATTCCAGAGGCGGTCAAGAAGGTTCCGGAGCTGTCGGAACTGGTCCGCCTCTCGCCGCAGTACGCCCGGATGGCAGAGCTGGCGTCGCGAATCGAAGGAATTTCACGCCACCTGTCGGTCCACGCAGCTGGCGTAGTCATCGCCCCGGGGCCGCTGCCGGAGTATGTCCCGGTTTGCACCGCACCGACCAAAGGCGCCGGCGCCTCGCAGGACGGTGAGGCCCCCATCATTACGCAGTACGACATGGTGGCGCTGGAGAAAGTCGGCATGCTCAAGATGGATCTCTTGGGCCTCAAGACACTGACCGTGATCCATGATGCCGTCAACATGGTCAAGGATCGGCATGGCGTCGACCTCGACATGAGCGGTCTGTCTCTCGACGACCCGGCCGTCTACGAACTGCTCCGCCGCGGCCGAACCGCCGGCGTCTTCCAGTTTGAATCGTCGCTGGCCACCGAAACGCTCCGCCAGATGCGCTGCGACCGTTTCGACGATCTGGTCGCCTCGAACGCACTGCTCCGCCCAGGACCGCTCGACACCGGCATGCATCTGGTGTTCATCAAGCGGAAGCTGGGCCAGGAACCGGTGTCGTACCCGCACCCGTCGCTCGTCGACGTGCTGGAGCCGACCTACGGCGTCATCACCTACCAGGAACAGGTGATGCGGATTGCCAACGTGCTCGCGGGCTTCTCGCTCGCCGAAGCCGACGTGCTCCGCAAGGCGGTCGGTAAGAAGGACGCCGAGCTGATCAAGAAAGAACTCGGCAAGTTCGTCGAGCGGGGCAAAGCTCTGGGGCACGATGCCGACCTGATGGAAGAATTGTCGGGCCAGATCGAAACCTTCGGTCGCTACGGTTTCAACAAGTCACATTCCGTCGCCTATTCCATCCTGTCGTACCAGACCGCCTGGCTCAAGGCCCACTACCCGGCCGAGTTCATGGCGGCGCTGTTGTCATCGGAGATCGGCGACACCGACAAGGTCGTGCAGTACATCAACGAGGCTCGCGAACTCGGGCTCGAGGTGCTGCCGCCAGACGTCAACGAATCGGGTTTCAAGTTCACCGTGGTCGAGGATACCCGGATTCGCTTCGGACTCGGCGCCGTACGCAATGTCGGCCGCGGCGCCATCGAGTCGATCGTGGGCACCCGCACCGAGGGGCCGATCACGAGTCTGACCGACCTCGTCACCCGGATCGACCTGCGGCTCTGCAACAAGCGGGTCATCGAATCGCTGATTGCGGCCGGGGCCTGCGACTCGCTCCCGGGGCACCGGGCCCAGCTCATGGCGGCCCTCGACAACGCCCTCGGCGAGGCGCAACTTCTCCACCAGGAACGGGAGGCTGGCCAGGGATCGCTCTTCGGGGACGCCCCGGCGCCAGCACGTCCGCAGTCGTCGGACTTGCCCGACCTGCCGGAATGGACCGAGGCAGAGAGGCTGGCCCGGGAAAAAGAGCTGCTGGGCTTCTTCATCTCGGGTCATCCGCTCGAGCCGTACCGGAGCGAGGTCGAGCTGTTCGGCACCCGAACCACGGCGACCCTGGCAACCTGGAGTGAACAGCAGGTCACCATCGGCGCCGTCGTGACGGCCGTCAAACGCCAGATCTCGAAGAAGACCGGCAAAGAGTACGCTCGGCTCGTGCTGGAGGACTTTCACGGCACGGCAGAGGCCTTGGTCTTTCCCGACGCCTGGGCCCAGCTCAACGGAACCATCGTGGTCGACGGCTGCATGCTGCTGACGGGGGGGTACAGCCAGCGGGACCGGGGCGAGGACCGCGCCCCGTTCGTGGTCGAGTCGGCCCGGATGCTGTCAGACTTCCGGAAGATCGGCGCGGTGGCCCTGTCGATCCGGTGGTCGGCTCCTAACCCGCCTTCGGCCAACGACATGCGGGCCGTGGCCGCGCTGTGCGCCAGCCACGATGGGCCGGCGCCGGTCTATATTGAGTGGAACGATGGCAACGGGGAGTCGGCCCGGATGCAGTCCCGCCGGCTTCGCGTCACCCCTGAAGAAGATCTGGTCCACTCGCTTCGGACCCTGCTCGGGCCCGATGCCGTGAGGCTGGTGAAAGCCGGATAGATATGGCCGTACATACCCTGGACTTCGAAAAGCCCCTGCTCGAGCTGGAACGCCAGATCGAGGAGCTTCGCCGTGTTGGCGAGGAGCGGCAAATCGATGTCGACGAGGAAATTGCGACCCTCGAAAACAAGCTGACCAGTCTGCGCCAGGACATTTACCGGAACCTGACCCCGATGCAGCGGGTCAGTGTGGCACGGCACCCCAAGCGTCCCTACACCCTCGACTACCTCGGCTCCATCTTCACCGATTTCGTCGAGCTGCACGGCGACCGCCTGTTCCGCGACGACCTCGCGATCGTCGGCGGCTGGGCCCGCCTGGCCGGCCAGACAGTCATGGTGATCGGGCACCAGAAGGGGCGGGACACCCGGGAAAACATCCGGCGCAACTTCGGGATGCCGCACCCCGAAGGCTATCGCAAGGCGCTCCGGCTGATGAAGCTGGCGGCCCGGTTCCATGCGCCCGTCGTCACCCTGATCGACACCCCGGGCGCCTACCCCGGCATCGGCGCCGAGGAGCGGGGACAGTCCGAAGCGCTGGCCACCAACATTCTCGAAATGGCGGCGCTGCCCACCCCGATCGTCAGCTGCGTCATTGGCGAAGGCGGCTCGGGCGGTGCGCTGGCACTTGGTGTAGCCGATCGGGTGCTGATGTTCGAGAACTCGGTCTACTCGGTGATTTCGCCCGAAGGCTGCGCAGCGATTCTCTGGAAGGACGCCAGTCAGCGCGAGCGCGCCGCGGAGGCCCTCAAGATTACCGCAACCGATTTGCTGCGCTTCAAGATCATCGACGAGATCATCGCGGAACCGGTCGGCGGTGCGCACCAGGACCCGGACGCCGCCGGTGAGTCGCTCCGAGCCACGCTGGTCAAACACGTCAGCGAGCTTCGCAAGATCCGCCCCGAGAAGCTGGTCCGCCGCCGCGCCGACAAGTACTCGTCGATGGGGGTCTTCGCGGAGGTCTGATGCCGACCACCGTCGAAGTACGCTTCAAGGGCAACCGGAAAGACTACTTTCTCTGGGGTGAGCCCGACTCCCTGCACCTCCACCAACCGGTCATCGTGGAGGTGGAGCGGGGTCTCGATTTCGGTCGCGTCGGCGTTACCGGCGACACGGCCGCCAAGAAGTGTGCGGCCGGCTGCAGCGGCTGCGCCTCCGGAAGCACTCCGCCCGCTCCGACCCGACCGGTCCTCCGCGTCGCGACCCAGGAAGAAATCCGGGTGGCCAACGACCTCCGGCGCTCGGAGGACACGACCCGAATCCGCGCCGCAGAGCGGGTCCGGCACTACGGCCTCGAAATGAAGATGTCGGACGCCGAGTGGCAATGGGATCGCAAGAAGCTGACCTTCTACTTCACGGCGGAAAAACGGGTCGACTTCCGCGACCTGGTGCGTGACCTGGCCACGACGTTCAAGACCAGGATCGAGCTGCGCCAGATCGGGGTCCGGGACGAAGCCGCGCGCCTGGGCGGCGTGGGGCGCTGCGGTAAGGAGTACTGCTGTTCGACCTGGCTCAAGTCGCTCGACCCGGTCAGCCTGGCGCTCGCCAAGGATCAGCATCTCTCGCTCAATCCGGCCCAGATCTCCGGCGGGTGCGGCCGCTTGCTCTGCTGCCTCAAGTACGAGCACGAGTTCTATGTCACATCGCGCAAGCGCTTTCCCAAGGAGGGGAAGGCGGTGCGCACGGGGCGGGGCTCCGAAAAGGTCATCGCGGTCGACATCTTTCGCGAGCGGGTCTTCCTCCGCAGCGACGAGCACGGGCATCGGACGGTCCTGCTGGCCGATCTGCGCGAGGAAATGGCCGGCGTCGACCAGGCCCCCGCGGCCCCCCAGAGCCCCGCTCCCTCGGAGCGCGCGCGGACCGAGCGCCCGCGCCAGCCCCAAGCGCAGCAAGCCACACATCAAGCGGCGCCGACACCGAGCGAGCCGGAGCAGCCGACCCCGGCCGAACGTCCGGGCGGGCGCAGCAAGCGACGACGCCGCCGTCGGGGACGTGGCGGCAGCGGACCTTCGAATCCTTCGACACCGGACGTGTAAGTGGCCAAGTTCTACCTCACCACCGCCATCGACTACTCCAACGGCGACCCGCACCTCGGGCACGCGCTCGAGAAGGTCGGCGCCGACGTCATTGCGCGCTACCGACGACTGCGGGGTGACGACGTGCATTTCCTGATGGGAATGGACGAGAACTCGCAGAGCGTGATCCAGATGTCCGAACGCCACGGCGTCACGCCCCAGGCCTGGGTCGACGGCATGGCGGAGAGGTTTGCCCGCTTCTGGCAGCGGCTCGACTGCAGCAACGACGATTGGATCCGCACCACCGAAGCACGGCACGTGCGCGCCGTCGAGGAGCTGCTCCGCCGGATCCAGGAGCGGAGCCCCGCCGACGTCTACCTCGCCGACTACGAAGGCCTCTACTGCACCGGATGCGAGGAATTCAAGACCGAGAGCCAGGTCACCGACGGCCGGTGCGCCGAGCACCCGACGCTCGCGCTGGTCCCAACCCGGGAGCAGAACCACTTCTTCCGCCTCTCCGCCTATGGCGATCGCTTGCTCGGCATGATCAACTCAGGCGAGCTGAGCGTCGAACCCGCGATCCGGCGGAACGAGATGTTGCGGCTGCTCGAAAGCGGCCTGCAGGACATCTCGATTTCACGGTCACGATTGCCGTGGGGCATTCCGTTTCCCGAGAGCAGCCAGCATACCATTTATGTCTGGTTCGACGCCGTCATCAACTACCTCTCGGCCACCGGATTTCCGGACGAGGGCTATCAGCGCCTCTGGCCAGCCGATCTTCATATCATTGGCAAAGGCATTTCCCGATTCCATTGCGTGCTCTGGCCAGCCATGTGCCTGGCTGCCGGGATTGCCCCGCCTCGGGCCGTCTGGGCGCACGGATACGTCCAATGGCTCGGCGCCAAGATGTCCAAAACAGCGGGCACGGCGGTCAATCTCGACGACGCCATCAACCGCCACGGTTCCGACGCGCTCCGCTACTTCCTGATGCGGGAAGTCGGCTTCGAGAGCGACGGCGACTTTACCTGGGACCGGTTCGATGCGCGCTATGGCTCGGACCTGGCCGACGGAATCGGCAACCTGACTGCCCGATCCCTCGCCATGATCGAGCGGTACCGGGGCGGCCTGGTACCGGCCGGTCCGGACACCGTGCTCGACAGAACGGCGCGGGAGGAACTCATCCCCGCCTATGTGTCGGCCCTGGATGGCTACGATCTCAAAGGGGCGCTGGAAGCAGCCTGGGGACTCGTCACCGCGGCCGACCTGTACATCACCCGGTCTGCCCCGTGGAGTCTGGCCAAAGCACGGGCCGACCAGGAGCTCGATACCGTGCTCGCCGCACTCCACCGAGTGCTGACCCGGCTGGCCGTGCTCGTCTCGCCGTACCTGCCGGACCGATCCGCGAAAATTTGGACTGCCCTGGGATACTCCACCCCGATCGACCGGGAAGCCTGGGCCCTGCTGCAGAACGCGTCGGGCACCGGACTGACTGTTGCACGTCCCGACATCCTGTTCCCAAAACCCCCGACTCAGACCGTCGCGTAACTCGTTGCGGGGCAACACGATAACTCGTCGATCGCAGCCGCTTGACAGGGCTGCGATCGAGACGCATAATTGGTCGGCTCCGTCAGGCGGGAAACTTGCGGACGGACGCCGCCGGGGGCCTGGTTCTGCCAGGTATCGCAGGGCGCACAGCCCGTCACATCGTATCGCGCCGGACGTCAGCCGTCAGCACCAACGGCAGGCCGAAGTCCGTGCCAGGTGGGCATGAAGAAGAGCCGCTGGACTGTCATCGTTGTTCCGCAGGGTTCGAGTACCTCTCGCGTCATCGAGATTACCGAAACTGCCGTGAAGCTCGGCGCCATTCTCGCGCTGGGTGCGGTGATCGTCGCGCTCTTCCTGGGCTACGGAACGGTGGCCCGCTCGATCAACATGTATCAGGCCCAGGCCATCGCCGAAGAGAATACGCGGCTGGCGGCAGACCTCCAGACCATTCAGGGCCGGCTGGCTCGGCTGACCGACTCGATTTCCGCGCTCGAAATCCACGACAACCGGATCCGGCTGCTCGCCAACCTGCAGCCGATCGACCCGCAGGTGCACGCCGCCGGTATCGGTGGCCCGGCCCCGCTGGACAATCGGACGGAAGCACCCGGCGAGCTCGAGTTGCGCGCCAGCGCGGTCCGAGTCGATGTCGACGCCCTGATCCGACGGGCCAACTTGCTGACGCGTTCATTCCGTGAGGCGGCCGACAGCCTGGCTTCGCACACCGACCGACTGGCCGCCACACCGTCGATCATGCCGACGACGGGCTGGCTGAGCAGCGCCTTTGCCGCCATGCGCGAGCACCCGATTCTCCACGTCGCACGGCCGCACGAGGGCGTCGACATCACCGCACCGATGGGAACGCCGATCGAAGCGCCGGCACGCGGGCGTGTCACGTTTTCGGGATGGGAAACGGGCTACGGCAACATGGTGGTGATCGATCACGGCTACGGTATCGTCACCAAGTTTGCCCACGCCTCACGGCTGCTCGTGAGGGCGGGCGATCGGGTCGAACGGGGCCAGCGGATTGCCCTGGTCGGCAATAGCGGTCTCTCCACCAGCCCCCATCTGCACTACGAAGTCCACGTCAACGGCCGTCCGGTCAATCCGCTGCGCTACCTGCTCCCGGACGTCGTCACCGACTGACCTCCCGCTAGAACTTGACCTGCGGCGCCGCTTCAGCGCCCGGGCTCGCCTCGAAGTACGGTTTTGCCGTTCCCGCGCCAAAAATTTTGGCCGTCAGGTTGTACGGAAACGTCCGGATGTAAGTATTGAAGTCGCGGACCGCACCGTTATAGTCCTGCCTGGCTACCGAGATGCGATTCTCGGTGCCTTCGAGCTGGCTCTGGAGGTCGAGGTAGTTCTGGTTCGACTTGAGCTCGGGGTAGTTCTCCACCAGCGCCAGCAACCGCCCGAGCGGCTGGCGAAGCGCTTCGTCGGCCTGGGCCATCTCGGCCACGCTGCCCGACTGCACCGCACCCGCCAGCCGCGAACGCGCCTCGGCGACCGAGATGAAAATGGTCGATTCCTGCCTGGCAACGCCGCGGACGACTTCGACGAGGTTGGGAATCAGGTCGGCCCGCCGCTGCAGCTGCGCCTGGACGTCGCCGAGCGCCTTGTTGACGCCCTCGTCCTTGGCCTGGATCTGATTGTACCCGCACCCGGTTCCGGCGGCGATCACGAGCGCAGCCAACGCAATGGGGCGAATCACGGCAAGCATTACGGGGTCCCTCCGAGATGAAATTGATCGATGAACTGCACGGCGCGATCGACCGCCATAAGGTACTGTTCGGTCGTGCTGCGCCCAACCGCGGGCCGATTGATCCCGCGCTCCTGATAGATCGACAGCACCGGTTCGGCGTCGAAACCGATCACGGTCGCCGCCCGCTCGATCGTCTCCGGCGTTGCGATGGGAGCTCCGCCATCGGCAAGCACGAGGGTGGCACGAAAGAGCACCCCCAGCACGGAGAGGCTGCGCACCACCGTTTCCGCCAGAAGAGCCGGCTGATCGTCCAGCAAGGCATACGCCTGGCGCAATCGCAGCAGCTTACCACGAAACTCGCGTTCGAGCGCCCGCCGGAGATCGGCAGGGGCGACCACCATCCGCTCCAGCGGATCAGCCCCGGCCAGGATGCGACGAGCCACCTGCATGTCGACGATCTCGATCGGGAAGACGTCGGCCGAACGGCGCCATTCGTCGAACGTAAAAATCAACGGCGGAACCCGGGAATGGGCCCGGAGCGGTTCGATTGCCGCTCGCAGGCGCTGGAGCACCAACGGCTCGAGCGACTGCGTTACCAGCAACACATTGATATCCGAATAGTCGTCGAGATGCTCACCACGGGCGGCGGAGCCGTACAGCACGGCCGAGGCGGTCGCGCCTAACGACTCGCTTACGCTGACGCCGACTTTGTCGATGATCACGCTGACATCTGGCCGCATCAGAAATTCCCTCCCGCGCCACCACCGCTGAACCCGCCGCCGCCACCGAAGCCGCCAAACCCGCCGCCACCGCCACCCCAGCTGCCTCCGCCCCAACCGCCGCCGGACCGGCGCCCCATCTGGCTGCCCAGCACCGCACCAAGCCAATAGGCCAGGTCATCGTTGCGGCCCCGCCTCGGACCGTAACGCCCCCCGCGCCCCGAGCCTGGACCGCCACCGCCCCCGCGCGAAATCGCAATCGCCATCACGATCAGGATGATCACACCGGCGATGATGATCCCGACGGCCTCGCCGGGAATGATCCGGTCGTCTCGCTGAAAGATCGAACGATCTGCGCCCACGAGACTCGTGTCGTTCACCCCAAAGCCGCTCGCGATGACCGCGGCCAGATCCGTCACCCCACGCTCGATCCCGGCCCCGTACTCGCCCGCCGACAGCAGCGGCCGCATCCGATCGCGAATCCGGCCGGCAACCGCATCCGTCACAAAGCCCTCGACACCGCGACCCGTCGCGATGAAGATCCGGCCGGCGGTGGAATCGGTCCTCGGCACGATCAGCATCACGACGCCGGCGTTGCGGCGGGCGTCGCCGATTTCAGCCGCCGCGCCGACCTTCCAGGTGCGGCCGATGGCCACGGCAACATCGACTGGCTCGTAACTCCCGAGGGTCGGCAGCGTTACGACCGCGATCTCGGCGCCGGTCCGCTGACGTAAGAGATCGATCCGGGCCGCGATGCTCGCCGAGCGATCGGTGGGAATGATCCGGGCCTCGTCGACGACATAGCCTGATGGCGACGGCGGAAACAGCGACTCGATCGAGGCACGCTGCGCCACCGCTCCACCTGCAACGGATTGGAGCAGGCCCAGTATCAGGCTAACTTTCCCGCGTGTCCCGAGCCGCATTCGTCGCGTCATGCCTCTTCGTTGCCGCGTGTGGCCGGCCTGACACCACCGTGCGCGTGTCCGTTCCCGACCTCGATGGTGTCGACACCCCAGCTGCCGGGGTCGTCGTTACCTTCCTGCCATACGACCGCGACCGGATCCTCGCTGATTTGGAGGAGCAGGCCGAGCCGCGTCCTCATACGGAGGAACTCGACAGTCTGTTTCGGCTGTTTCGGACGCCGTACGCGGCCTATGTCCGCGCCAGTGAACGAGCGCGGACCACGCAACGGCTACGGGACAGTCTGCTCGCGGTCCGCGGCGCAGACGATGCGGAGGTTCGGGCACTGGCTGACTCGGCCACCCGAATCGATCACGAACTTGCCACAACACGAGCGGCGCTGGACGCCGTACGCGACAGCGTCGGACCCGTCATTGCCCGCTTGAGGGATGACAGCCGACAGTGGGAAGATACCACCTATCGCGAGTTCCGGCGATTAGCGCGCAACGCCGGCCGCGGTTTTTTCGCCCGCCCCTTTGCCGACACCACGAACGCGGGAGGCTGGTCGTCGATTCGGCTGGTCGGCCGGACCTGGTGGGTCACGGCGCGGGCCCTCGACCCGATCGACCCGAACAGCGAGTGGTACTGGAATGTCCCGCTCGGCCGCGATACCCTCTATCTCGACTCCCGAACCGGCCGGCACCGGCCGAGGTACTGATCATGCTGCGTGCACTCCTCCTCGTTTTCTCGTTAGGCACGGCGTTCGCTGCGCTGGCGGACGCCCAGGACATTCCGCTCTCGGCCCGCTCCAAAGGGTCGCCCAACGCGCCGATCGTCGTCTACGAGATGTCGGATTTCCAGTGCCCCTACTGCCGCCGGCACGCCATCGAGACCTTCCCGGCCCTCGACCGCGAGTACATCCAGACCGGCAAGGTGCGCTGGGTCTTCGTCAACCTGCCACTGACCTCGATTCACCCGAATGCGGTGCCAGCGGCGTCGGTCGCCATGTGCGCAGCAAAGCACGGGAAGTTCTGGCCCGCGCATGATCTGATCTTCCGGCATCAGGAAACCTGGGGACCGCTCCGGAACCCCGCCCCCTTCTTCATGACCCTGGTCGACTCGCTCCGGCTGCCCAAGTCGGCGATGAGCGCCTGTCTCGAGAAGGAAGAAACGGTGCCGCAGATTCGATCGGATGCGGAAGGTGCCGTCAAGAGCGGCGCCCAGAGCACGCCCACGTTCTACGTCGAGGGCGGACTGATCGTCGGCTCCCAGCCGCTGCCGCTCTTCCGCGCCGTGCTCGACTCGCTCTACGCGGCCAAGACCCGGAAGCCGTGATCCTCAAGAATCTCCAGTACCTGGTCGCGCTCGCACGAGAAAAACACTTCGCGCGCGCGGCCGCGGCTTCTGGAGTAACCCAGCCCACCCTGTCGGCCGGGATCAAGCAGCTGGAGGAAGAACTGGGTCTGCTGCTGGTTCGGCGGGCCCAGCGGTTCGAAGGATTGACGCCGGAAGGCGACCGGGTGCTCGAATGGGCTTTCCGCGTCCTGGGCGACTACGACAGCCTGCTGCAGGAAGCGAGCGAACTCCGAGGCGGCCTGTCGGGGCGCCTCAGCATCGGGGTGATACCCACGGCGCTGCCGATGGTGGCGCTGCTAACCGGCCCGTTCGTGGCCACCCACCCGAAGGTGGCTGTCCAGGTAATTTCGCTGTCGTCACAGGAAATCCAGCGCGGCCTCGACGACTTCAGCCTCGACGCGGGCATCACCTACCTCGACAATGAGCCGCTCGCCAACGTGCGCGGCATTCCGCTCTATCGGGAACGGTATTTCCTGTTTGCTTCGAAGCAGAGCGAAGTCGCCAGCCGCGCTGCTGTCAGCTGGGCAGAGGCGGCCGGCCAAGGGCTCTGCCTGCTGACCCCGAACATGCAGAACCGGCGCATCATCGACAGCCATTTTGCGTCCGCCGGCGTGGCGGCCACCCCGGTCGTGGAAACCAACTCGGTCCTGGCCCTCTGGGCCCACCTGCAGACCGGTCGCTGGGCCAGCGTGCTGCCCCAAACCTTCCTGCACCTGTTCGGCACCCCTGCGGACCTTGCAGTGATCCCAATCGACGCGCCAGACCAAGGCTACACGATCGGGGTCGCAGTGCCGGACCGCGAGCCGCTGACACCCTCGGCCCGCGAGCTGGCCCGCCTAGCCGGCAGCCTCGATCTCGACGCAGCGCTGGCAACGCGGTGATTCGTCACGCCGTGATGCGCTCGAACCCGGTGTAGACCGTCCGGCGGTTGCCGCGCGCAAAGCCCACCAGCGTCATCCCCGCCTGCTCCGCAACACGGATGGCGAGCCCCGTCGGCGCCGAGATTGCCGCAAGCAGCGGAGCGCCGAACCGCGCCGCCTTCTGAGCCATCTCGAAGCTGGCCCGACTGGTAACGACGACGAACCCCTTACCCGGAACGACGCCGCTCCGCAGCGCCGCCCCAATCAGCTTGTCGAGCGCGTTGTGCCGACCCACATCTTCCCGCACGAGAGCAAGGGCACCATCGGGATCGGCCCAGCCAGCCGCATGAACCGCTCCCGCCGCAGCGTTGAGGGGTTGGGCCCGGTCCAGCGCAGCAAAGGCCGCCTCGAGCGCTGCCCCCGCAATCGCACAGCCTGGCGCGACCGGCCGAACCTCGCGCACCACGTCGCGAAACGCCTCCGCTCCGCAGATGCCACAGCCGGTCCGCCCAGCCAGGCGACGACCCCGCGCCTGAATCACGGCCATCCGGTCCTCGGCGACGTCGATCTGGAGCTCGATGCCCTGGCTGAAACGGACGACGGTGACACCACGAATCTCGGCCGCCGATTCGATCAGACCCTCGGTGTAGCTGAAGCCCAGCGCAAAATCCTCCAGGCTCTCCGGCGTCGCCATCATGACAAGATGGGGTACGCCGTTGTACGCCAGGGCCACCGGCACCTCTTCCGCAACCGGTTCGACCGTGTCGACGGCCTGGCCGCCGGTCCACTGTCGCGCCGAACGCCGCTCGATCGGCTCGGCGTACCCCAGGCGATTGAGCCCCAGCCCCACGTCTGCACCTGCCGGATCGCGCTCAGTCATCGTTATGCACCTCGTTCCGTCGAGCCCGATCCAATATATCGTTCAGGCCCCGCCGAATATGCTCCAGCCAGAGCAATAGTCGCCCTCTATCAGAGTATCGAGCACCTCAATTTGCGGATCAGGGCCAACCCGCGAACCTTAGAAGGATGTCTGACGATGTCTCAATTCCGACCCCTGATGTCGGCGAAGCAGTCGACGCCGCCGTCCGGCAGCATCGCCACTTGGCCGGGCCGCTGCTCCCCATCCTGCATCAGGTCCAGGAAACGCTTGGCTGCGTGCCTGCCGAGGCCGTCGCCGACATTGCGCAGCAACTGAATCTGTCGCGCGCCGAGGTGCACGGCGTGGTCTCATTCTACCACGACTTTCGTGAGACGCCGGCGGGACGAACGGTGCTCCGCATCTGCCGGGCCGAGTCCTGCCAGGCGGTAGGTGCGGAGGGGTTGATTGCGCGAGCGCGTGAGGTGCTGGGGGTCGATTGGCACGGAACCACGCCGGACGGCGCGGTTACCCTCGAACCAGTCTACTGTCTCGGCAACTGCGCCCTCTCGCCGGCGCTGACGCTGGGCGGGCGGATTCACGGGCGGGTCACGCCGGAAGCATTCGAGACCCTGCTGACCGAGGCGCGCGAGTCATGACCCGGATCTTCGTGCCCGGCGACTCCGGCGCCCTTTCGGTCGGTGCGGAGGAAGTGGCCTGGACCGTGGCCCGCGAGGCCGCGATCCGTGACATTCCGATCACCCTGATTCGAAACGGCTCGCGCGGGCTCTACTGGCTCGAACCGATGGTCGAGGTCGAGACGCCCTCCGGTCGTGTGGCGTATGGCCCTGTGGCAGCCGAGGATGTTCCCGGGCTGTTCGAAGCCGGATTTCATCGCGGCCAACCGCACCGTCTTTCGCTCGGCCGTCCGGAGGCGATTCCCTATCTCGAACGGCAGGAACGGCTGACCACGGCGCTGGTGGGCGTCGTCGACCCGCGATCGATTGCCGACTATGTCGCCCACGGCGGCTACCAGGGGCTCGCCCGCGCTGCGCAGTTACCGCCCGCCGAGATTGTCGAAACCGTGACCCGATCGGGGCTCCGCGGTCGCGGCGGCGCCGCATTCCCCACCGGCATCAAGTGGAAGACAGCTGCGCAGGCCGAGTCGGCTCAGAAGTACATCGTCTGCAACGCCGACGAGGGCGACTCGGGCACCTTCTCCGATCGAATGATCATGGAGGGCGACCCCTTCGTCCTGATCGAGGGCATGACCATCGCAGGGCTCGCCGTCGGGGCCACCAAGGGCTTCATCTACCTGCGCTCGGAGTATCCCCATGCGCGGGTGGCGCTCGAAGCCGCGATTCGCGCGGCGCATGAGTACGGCTACCTGGGCGCCGACGTAGCGGGCTCGGCCCGGCGCTTCGATATCGAAGTTCGAATGGGGGCGGGCGCTTACATCTGCGGCGAAGAGACCGCCCTGCTCGAAAGCCTCGAAGGCAAGCGCGGCATGGTCCGTTTCAAGCCGCCGCTGCCGGCCATCGAAGGCCTCTTCGGCAAGCCAACCATCATCAACAACGTGATCACGCTGGCCTCGGTGCCGATCATTCTCGACCGCGGGGCGGAGTTCTATCGCGACTACGGCCAGGGCCGCTCCCACGGCACCCTGCCGATCCAGCTCGCCGGCAACATCAAGCACGGCGGCCTGGTCGAGAAGGCGTTCGGCATCACGCTCCGCGAGCTACTCTATGATTTCGGCGGCGGTAGCCGCTCCGGGCGCCCGATCCGTGCGGTGCAGGTCGGTGGGCCACTCGGTCCCTTCATGCCCGAATCGCAGTTCGACACGCCAGTCGACTACGAGGCGTTTGCGGCGGTTGGCGCCATGGTGGGACACGGCGGCATCGTGGTCTTCGACGACACGGTCGACATGGCGGCAATGGCCCGGTACGCACTCGAGTTCTGCGCCATCGAGTCGTGCGGCAAGTGCACGCCCTGCCGGATCGGTTCGACCCGCGGCGTCGAGGTGATCGACCGGATCGTGCGGAACGAGCGGCGCGAGGAGAATACGGAGCTGCTGCGCGATCTCTGCAGCACCATGGTGAGCGGTTCGCTGTGCGCCCTGGGCGGAATGGCCCCGTTCCCGGTGCAAAGCGCCCTGCAGCATTTCCCCGAAGATTTCGGCCTCGAGGCCCCGGCAGTCGCGGGCCGAAGCGTTTGACGAGGGAGGCATTATGACGGCAATCCACGAAGTCGACTATGGCACGCCCGCGCGTGAGGGCGCCCAGGCAGTCACTCTGACGGTCGACGGCGTACCCGTCACGGTTCCAGCAGGCACCTCGGTCATGCGCGCTGCCATCACAGCGGGCGTGAGCATCCCGAAGCTCTGCGCCACCGACAGCCTCGAGGCGTTCGGATCGTGCCGGCTCTGCCTGGTGCAGATCGACGGACGGCGCGGCTTCCCGGCCTCGTGCACCACGCCGGTCGAGCCCGGCATGAAGGTGACGACGCAGAATCAGGAGATCGGCAAGCTGCGACGCGGCGTGATGGAGCTCTACATCTCCGATCACCCGCTCGACTGCCTCACCTGCTCTGCCAACGGCGACTGCGAGCTCCAGGATGTCGCCGGTGAGGTGGGTCTCCGGGAGGTGCGCTACGGCTACGAAGGTGCCAATCACCTGAAGGCGGAAAAGGACACCTCCAATCCGTACTTCACCTTCGATCCGAGCAAGTGCATCGTCTGCTCACGCTGCGTCCGCGCCTGCGAAGAGATCCAGGGCACCTTTGCGCTGACGATTTCGGGGCGCGGCTTCGATTCCGTGGTTTCTCCGGGCCAGCTCGAAAGCTTCATGGATTCGGAGTGCGTCTCGTGCGGCGCCTGCGTCCAGGCCTGCCCCACAGCCACGCTGATGGACAACACGGTCATCGAATCGGGCACGCCGAGCCACTCCGTCGTGACGACGTGCGGCTACTGTGGCGTCGGCTGCGCGTTCGAGGCAGAGATGAAGGGCAACGTGGTCGTTCGGATGACCCCGTACAAGAACGGCCAGGCCAATCACGGTCATTCGTGCGTCAAAGGTCGGTTTGCCTGGGGCTACGCAACGCATCCGGATCGAATCACCAAGCCGATGATCCGCGAAAAGATCACGGACCCGTGGCGTGAGGTCTCCTGGGAAGAGGCCATTGGCCACGCGGCGTCCGAGTTCAAGCGGATCCAGGCCAAGTATGGCCGAGACGCGGTCGGTGCGATTTCATCGTCGCGTTGCAGCAATGAAGAAACGTACCTGATGCAGAAGCTGGTGCGGACGGCGTTCGGCAACAACAACATCGACACCTGCGCACGGGTCTGCCATTCTCCGACCGGCTACGGCCTCAAGCAGACGCTGGGCGAGTCGGCCGGAACCCAGAACTTCGACTCGGTGCGCAAGGCAGACGTCATCTTCGTGATCGGCGCCAACCCGACCGACGGCCATCCGGTCTTTGCGTCGCACATGAAGCGGCGGATCCGCGAGGGCGCCCGTCTCATCGTGGCGGATCCGCGTCAGATCGACCTGGTGCGGTCGGCGCACGTCGAGGCGGACTATCACCTCAAGCTCCGCCCCGGCACCAACGTGGCGCTGCTCAACTCGATGGCGCATGTCGTGGTTACCGAAGGTCTGGCGCAGGACAGCTTCGTGGCCGAGCGGTGCGACCCGGTCAGCTTCGATGCCTGGCGCGCCTTCGTGGCCCGACCTGAGCATTCACCCGAGGCACTCGAGGACGTGACCGGCATTCCGGCCGAGACCGTCCGTGGCGCGGCGCGTCTCTTTGCGACCGGTGGAAATGCGGCGATCTACTACGGGCTCGGCGTGACAGAGCACAGCCAGGGCTCGACGGCCGTGATGGGCATTGCGAACCTTGCCATGGTCACCGGCAACGTTGGCCGCGAAGGCGTCGGGGTCAACCCGCTCCGGGGTCAGAACAACGTCCAGGGCTCCTGCGACATGGGCTCCTTCCCGCACGAGCTGCCCGGCTACCGGCATGTGCTCGACGCCACGGTTCGGGCGAGCTTCGAATCCGCCTGGGGCGTCAGCCTCGAGTCCGAGCCTGGCCTCCGAATCCCGAACATGTTCTCAGCCTCGATCGACGGCTCCTTCAAGGGTCTTTACCTCGAGGGCGAGGACATTGCCCAGTCGGATCCGAATACCCAGCATGTCACCGCCGCACTGACGGCAATGGAATGCATCGTGGTGCAGGACCTCTTCCTGAACGAAACGGCCAAGTTCGCGCATGTTTTCCTGCCGGGCTCGTCGTTCCTGGAAAAGAACGGCACCTTCACCAACGCGGAGCGGCGCATTTCGCGAGTTCGGAAGGTCACTGAGCCTGTCGCGGGCAAGGAAGACTGGGAAATCACGGTCATGCTCGCCAACGCGCTCGGCTATCCGATGCACTACAATCATCCGTCTGAAATCATGGACGAGATTGCGCGCCTGACGCCGACCTTTGCCGGGGTCAGTTACGAGAGGATCGACGAGCTGGGCAGCATCCAGTGGCCTTGCAACGATGCCAGCCCGGAAGGCACCCCGACCATGCATATCGACCAGTTCGTGCGCGGTAAGGGGCGGTTCCTGATCACCGAGTACATCCCGACAGCGGAGAAGGTCAATCGGAAGTTCCCGCTGATTCTGACGACCGGGCGGATCCTCTCTCAGTACAACGTCGGTGCGCAGACTCGGCGGACCCACAATGTCGACTGGCACGAGGAAGACCGGGTCGAGATCCATCCTCACGACGCCGAGGAGCGCGGCATCCACGAGGGTGACTGGGTCGGCATCGTAAGCCGCGCCGGCGAGACGACGCTGCGTGCCACCATCACGGAGCGCGTTCAGCCAGGCGTGGTCTACACCACGTTCCACCACCCGGAGTCGGGTGCCAACGTGATCACGACGGAAAACTCGGACTGGGCCACCAACTGTCCAGAGTACAAGGTCACGGCGGTGCAGGTCATGCCGGTGTTCCGGTCGTCGGAATGGCAGAACCGATTCAAGCAGTTTACCGACGAGCAGTTGGCGCTGCTCGATCAGCGAATTACCTCATGAAGGGCATCGAGGAGCTGATCCGGATGGCCAATCAGATCGGGGAGTTCCACCGGAGCTTTCCCGATCGGGCCGAGGGGCTGAGTGGTACGGCAACTCACATCCGCCGCTTCTGGGATCCTCGGATGCGGCGGGCGCTGCTCGAGCATGTCGACCGAACTGGGGGGGGGGGACTCGATGAGATTGTGCTCGAGGCCCTCCGGGTACACCGACGGGAGCTACTTCCGCGCGAGGAAGGTGCTATCTGACCTTTGCAGGCCACATTCAACCAGGCAATCAACGAACAAGCTTACGCTCCCCAAAGTGTCTCGTCGAATGGGATACTACTAAGCCCCCCGGGGCAGCTCACCC